>NZ_JAUBTO010000111.1:0-28448 GCF_036702495.1 Microcoleus sp. C2D2
GACTAATGACTAATGACTAATGACTAATGACTAATGACTAATGACTAATGACTAATGACTAATGACTAATGACTAACAATTACTTAGAGATAAAATGAACCCAAAAATTCCCGTCAGCCATACACACGCTGCGGATTAAGCGATAGGGATAGTGCAAGTAGGCACCGCTGGCACTTGTGTCGTAGCCGCTTGGGAACCACTCGCCATAGGGATCGTGAACGAAGAATCCCTCGCTGTCGTAGCCTGCGACAACTAGAACGTGACCGAAAGACGTAAAGTATCCGTAGATAACAGCGGGATTTCCGCTGGCTAGCCAATCTTGAACATCATCAATAGTTGCATTTTCGGTAAAGAAATCTTGAGCGCCGTAATCTTTAACAATTTTCGCTAAATCGTAGGGGTCCCAGCGACTGTAACCTTTGGCGATCGCATATTCGTAGAGTTCGTCTTCATATTGCCCGGTTTTTTGGCGCTGCGGCACCCTCAAAAAGTCCAGACACATCGCTATTGAAGTTACATTGGCAGAACCTGTAGGATTGTACAAGTTATCCATTTGCGATCGATAAGGAATGCCAAGCCTGACAGTTGGGGGATTCGGTTTCGGATAAAACAGAAGGTCGTCTTGAGTAATTTGAGCGTGCGCTCCGAAAACATACCAAATCCCTGAACCTTTGAAAGACTCGTTACGCAGAGCAACTCTGATGTGACGGCGAGTCGGAGCAAAAGCCAGGATCTCAAACTCTTTTCCCCCTGGTATTAATTGTTTTTCCGAGTCCAGAAGCCCAGAAGATGCCAGCGGTTTTGATTTAAAAATGGTGTCTCTGAGCGTTTTCAGGATCAGGGGAGGTGTGGGAATGTCCCCTGGTTTGGTTTCGATCAGCTTTGTGGCTGTCACTGCTCCCAAAAAACCAGCTTCGCCGCACTTCATCAGAGTTTGAAATCGGTGCAAAGCAGCAGTAGAGAGAGGGCCAAATTTTCCGTCTACGGGAGGTTTCAGTAAACCCAGGTCAATGAGGCGGCTTTGAATTTGGTGGCTGAGTTCGTCGTCAGTAGCTATTGCTTTGGCATCGTACCTCATTTTTGAGTTTAGAAAGTTCTGTAATTTCATGCTTGCGTGCCCACAATCGATTTTAGATTTTAGATTTTAGATTTTAGATTTTAGAATTACGACGGCAGATAAATCCGGTGGTCCGGGACCCAATTGCTTGATTGTCAATAATTCCCAGTTTATCCTCTCATAAAATTACGGTGATTTATCGATTTTAGATTTTAGATTTGAGAATTACGACCGGAGATAAATCCGGTGGTTCAGAACCCAATTGCTTGATTGTCAATAATTCCCAGTTTATCCTCTCATAAAATTACGGTGATTTTATCGATTTGAGATTTGAGATTTTGGAATTACGACCGGAGATAAATCCGGTGGTCCGGGACCCAATTGCTTGATTGTCCATAATTCCCAGTTTATCCTCTCATAAAATTATCGATTTGAGATTTGAGATTTGAGATTTGAGATTTGAGAATTACGACGGCAGATAAATCCGGTGGCCCGGGACCCAATTGCTTGATTGTCCATAATTCCCAGTTTATCCTCTCATAAAATTACGGTAATTTTATCGATCGCCCGTACCTTAAAGGCTTCATATTAATTATTTGATACAAAACCTTCAAGGCGAGGGTCGATCGAATTTCAGGCACTATTGACTAAAAATCCCTGGTGCCAGTTGGCATTCTTTCTGCCGAATGCCGAATGCTGTTGGATGCCTCAAAAGCAGAGGGAGGGCAGAATTCCGCTGTTGAGGCGATCGACCAAGTTTATGCTTCGTCCGGGCGAATTACCACAACACCCATGGCGTCGGGAGACAGATATTTGACGGCGGCTTCTCGGAGATCGTGCGCCGTCTGAGCTTGGATGCAGGCGGCATAGTTGAGGGCTGGAGCTATATCTCCTAACATCGACTGATAGTAACCGTACAAACTTGCTCGATCGCTCGGAGTTTCGTTACCAAAGATAAACCGATTTGCTACTTGGGTGCGGATGCGGGAAATTTCGGCATCTGTCACCAGTTCAGTTTGGAGAGTGCGGATGTGTTGGACGATCGCAGCTTCCACTGCTGCCAAGTTTTCTGTTGCTAGTTGAGCAGAAATCGAGAATACGCCGCCGAGTCGCTGAGTCATGTTGCTGACCGAAATTGACGAAACTAGCCCTTTTTCTTCGCGCAAATCCTGAACCAAGCGAGTTGTGCGGCCGTGACCCAATATTGTCGCCAAAACGTCCAGGGCATAGGTTTCGGACATTTCCATGAAACCTGGCACTCGCCACATCACGATCAGTCGGGCTTGCTGAAGGGCAGAGTCTACAAATTCGCGGCGGACTGTTTCTGTAAACGGCGATTCTTGGCCGTAGTTCAGGATTTGGGATTCTGGGTGAAAGTTTCCGACAGCAGGCACATTTATTTTGTTGTTTTGTGATGTGCTTTTTGCTGCAAAACTGTCTGCGACAATTTCTATTAGTCGATCGACTGGCAAATTGCCGACAGCTACGGCTGTCATGGCCCCTGGGTGATATCTGCTGCTGTGGAAATCCCGCATTTGTTGCGCGGTAAGCTGTTCGATTACGGCAGTCGGGCCGAGTACCGGTCGCTTGTAGGGCAGGACTTCAAACGCTAATTCCATCGATCGCTGATAGGTGCGGCGGCGCGGATTGTCTTCCGATCGTCTAATTTCTTCTAACACTACCTGCCGTTCTCGATCGAAGGCGTCGTCGGGAATGCTGGCGTTGAGCAACACCTCGACTTGCAAGGGAGCTAGTTCGGCAAAATCTTTAGGGGCTGTGGTGATGTAGTAGTTAGTGTAATCTTGGCTGGTGGCTGCATTGGTGACAGCGCCGCGCTGCTCGATCGCGCGCTCAAATTCTCCGCTCTGGATGCTCGGAGTTCCCTTAAAAATCATGTGTTCTAAAAAGTGAGCCATGCCGTTGATTTCGTCTGGTTCGACGGCTGAGCCTAAATTGAGCCATACGCTGAGGTTAACAGCATCGACTGGCAAGTGTTCGGCTATAACAGTGAGACCGTTGGGGAAATTGCGGACTGTTGGGGCGTTGAGGGGGGATCGGGAGGAGGATTTGAGTAGGATTGATGTCATTGCGCTTTTAAATTTATCTTGTTCTCTATATCTTAAAGGGTCATCCGATTTTAGATTTTAGATTTTAGATTTTAGATTGATCCCACGGCTGATGGTTGCTGGGGATGTTGTCGGGGGCGAGCGCGAAATGCGATCGCGGTGAGGGCGTGAGGGTTATGAGAAATCACTGCGATCGACAAAACAAAAGTTGATTTGTTAAAAGTTGCAAGTTATAGTCTAGTTTGAATTTAGCCTTTAATCCCTTCTTTTCGCATTAAATTTTCGGAGTTGTAAATGCAATTTGAGTTTCTGATTCCCAGACTCCCTGTATCTTTGCAAACGAGAAAGATAAGCAAGCTACAGGATTGGCAAGCATTTGTGCGTGCAGAAGCTTCAAAAACTTGGGTAGGAGCTCCTTATTCAGGAAACGTTCATTTAACTTTAATATACCTCTACGATCCTGACCGAAAGCATCCAGGATACAAGCCCCCGGATTCATCCGTGGAGAAATAAAAAACCTGTATCCGATGAAACTTGCCCCCCGAATTTATCCGTGGGGTCAAGGCTTCAATTCTTTAATCTAAAATCTAAAATCTAAAATCGATTGACCCTGTTGACACAGACAATATCATAAAGCCCATACAGGACGCACTAATTGGGTTAGTTTATGAGGATGATTCACTTGTCACAGATGTGGAGTCGCATCGTCGCTCGCTTAGTGACACGTTTGACGTTGCTTCATGTCCGTCATTGTTGGTCCGTGGCATAATATCTGGCAGCGACTGCGTTTACGTTAGAATAAATTCAGCAAAAGCATTAGAGAGTTATCTATGACCGCTACTAAATTGATACACGACAAATCAGTGTCTAAAATTGCCGAAAAATACCGACAAGAAGGCTATACAGTATTGGTTGACCCTGAACCCGAACAGATCCCTTTCGATTTAGGGACATATCGTCCAAATTTGATTGTAAAAAAGAACGAAGCCGAAGGTTACATAATCGAATTCAAACGTTCTGCCAGACAAACATCCATAGACAGGTTGAAAGAAATTGCTGAAATAGTCTCTCAAAATACAGGGTGGCGTTTCTTGTTAATTACTGAAGATGCTTTACTGAAAGACGAAGACACTGAAGTAAATCTATTATCTTGGGAACAAATTTTTACTAGAAAAACACAGGGTGAACGTCTAATTTCATTAGGAGAAAATGAAGGCGCGTTTTTATCACTTTGGGGAACACTTGAAGCACTCCTGCGTAGACGAGCTGAGGAGGCTATTATTCCAATTGAAAGATTTCCAACTGTATCTCTGATTAAACATATGTATTCGCAAGGAGAACTTTCAATAGAAGAGTACGATCGAGCCATGCTACTTTTAAGCGTAAGAAATCGATTTATTCATGGATTTCAGACACCAGAAATCAATGAGTCTGTATCTGAATTGCTCGCCCTTGTCAATGAATTAATAAGTTTATGGGCACCACAAGCATCTGGGTCCTGAGAGGAGGTTCCGCAAAAGGAGCGTTGCTCACTGCGCTTTACAAAGTCCGCGCGATCGCACCTATCCCGAGCAGGAATTGCCCTAGCCAACAAGTGAGATAGAAGCGTCAGCCCTTAACTTTGTTTATCTGCTCTTTCTCAACAGGCATTTGCCTCTTAGAAATAGTTGCCCAAGTCCTCAGTTTTTTTTGTGACAGCAAAAGATGGAAAATCGAAGATGGAATAAAAACTTACTATTTCCACAACCAGCTTTTCAACGATTTTGGCGATCGACTTCGGGGAAAATCGGCTTAATTTTGACTGTAGCGCTGACGATCTGGGCAGTGTTGGCCCCCCTACTTTCTCCTTACGATCCGGCGGTCGATCGAGATTATTTGTTGCGCTTAGTGGCTCCTAGCGCTAAACATTGGTTTGGCACCGACGGTTTGGGGCGAGATTTGTTGGTGCGGGTGTGGCACGGATTGGGAATATCTTTACTCGTCAGCCTGGTTTCTGTGGGTGCGGGTTTAATTGTGGGAGCGCTTTTGGGGCTGGTGGCCGGGTATTTTCGGGGGTTGCTGGAAATTGCGATCGGCACTTTGGCGGATATTTTGTTAGCTTTTCCTTCGATTTTACTGGCGATCGGCGTTGTTACCGTCACCGGGCCGAGCCTGCAAAGCGTAATTATCGCCGTCAGCCTCGTGCAAATTCCGATTTACATCCGTTTAACTCGCAGTATGGTGCTGTCTCTGCGGGAACAAGAATTTGTTTTGGCTGTCAAGGCCTTGGGCGCCAGCGACTTGCGGATTATTTTTCGCCACATTTTGCCGGGAAGTCTCGCGCCTCTAGTTGTACAAGCAACTCTTTCGACTGGTACCGCGACACTAGAAGCTGCCGGTTTGGGTTTTTTGGGTTTGGGCGCACAGCCGCCGGTTCCTGAGTTGGGGACGATGCTTTCTGATGCTTTTAAGGGCGGATACGCTCTTTCCTCTCCTTGGACGATCGTGTTTCCAGGTTTGCTGATTACCTTGACTGTTATTGGTTTCAACCTTTTAGGCGACGGCCTGCGAGACGTTTTAGACCCCAGAGGGAATTAGAGGGGAAGTAGGGAATTTATACTTTTGCCTTTTGCCTTTTACCTTCTGCCTTCTTCTCTCTGCGCCCTCTGCGCCCTCTGCGGTTCATCCCCTCTTCCTTCTTCCTCACTCTAAAATCTAAAATTTAAAATCTAAAATCTAAACATAGAGTGACTTGACTGGTGTCACGATCTACGCGAAACTTTACATACAACTGATGTATTGCTTCTACATATTAATAAGTTCTGTTAAGTTGTGACTCAAAACCTATCAATTCGTCAAAATTGATATAGCGCTTTGCCAGTCAGCCAACTCTCAAGAAGCGACTTCAGGAGGCATCGTCCCTGGCTTGCTGGTGTCGGTGTCTGTTCTCACTATTCCTATTCAGTCAGCCCGGATTATGGAAACACTAGAGTTTGTGATCTATCCAGATGGCCGCGTACAGGAAACAGTCACCGGCATTGTCGGTGCTTCCTGCGCTGAGGTAACGGCTGCAATTGAAGCTCAGCTCGGCGTGGTGCTTCATCAAGAGTCAACATCTGAATATTTCACGCAAGCCCTGCATCAGTCAGCCGAAGCGACGGCCCAAGTGGCTTTTAGCGATTGGTAATTTTTTTTGTTGAGTTCACTTAAATTATTTTGGAATCACCATGTCACACTTTAGCCAAATTAAGACCCAGATCCGCAATTTGAATTCTTTGGAAGCTGCTTTAACTGACTTGGGTATCGACTGGAAGTCGGGCCCGACTGAGGTGCGCGGCTATCGCGGCCTAACCAGCACCGCTGAGGTCGTGATTGAGCAAAAAAACGGCTACGACGTAGGTTTTAGCTGGAACGGGACTGAGTATGAATTGGTGGCTGACTTGCAATTTTGGCAGCAAGCTTGGTCTGTAGACCGTTTTCTGAATAAGGTGACTCAGCGCTACGCTTACCATACTGTGGTGAATGAAAGCGCTAAGCAGGGTTTCCAAGTTTCTGAGCAAAAGCAAAATCAAGACGGTTCGCTCCGCTTGGTGGTGCAGCGCTGGTGCGCTTAATAATTTTTCGAGATTTTTGCAATCTTGTGTCATCAAAGTCCGCTTGCGCGGACTTATTTACTCTTGTGGGGGTCTAAATGTCTGAGCTTTCTGGACTCGGAATAGATACAGCAAGCGATCGCTCTGGTTTAGAGCCGGAGTTGGGAGGTTTTTTGCGGGATGCGCCCGATCGCTCTGGTTTGGAACCGGAGTTGGGTGGCGTGTTGCGCCAAAAAGGTGTCTATGTTGATGAGATTACCTGCATTGGCTGCAAGCACTGCGCTCACGTTGCTCGCAATACTTTTTATATTGAACCGGATTACGGTCGATCGCGCGTAGTTCGACAAGACGGGGATTCTGAAGAGTTGATTGCTGAGGCGATCGACACTTGTCCGGTGAATTGCATTCACTGGGTTGATTACACCGAACTCAAGAATCTGGAAGCAGAACGCAAGGATCAGGTGATTCCTGTCGTTGGTTTTCCGGTGGATTTTGCGATGGTTAAGGCCGGTGTTCGTCAGCGACAAAAGAATAAGTTGCGCGATCGCAAGTTCAAAGGTAGCCCTTGAAATCCCCAATTCACATCCACAGCTTGAAACCTGTGGCTCAAACAACAAAAACAGCCCGCCCGGGCTGTTTTTGGTATACATTGTATAATTCAAGTTTATTTGAGAGGATGGTGCTCAGCGAGAATTTTCTCAACTCTAGCTTCGTCGATTCTGGCAGTTAATGTTGTTGCCTCGTTGTTATCGCGAAGGGTTTTTGCTAAAGTAAAAGACGAGCCGACTGAAAAAGTTAAACCCATACCCATAAAAGCTTTTTGCCAGGGATCTACCCGTAAATAAAAGATACCTACAGTAGTTGCGGAAATGGCAAGAATAAAAGAAACCCAGCACTGAAGTATCCAAGCATTAGTATCTTTTTGACGTATGATTTGTTTCTGCATAGTGCCTCTAGGTCAAATATATCTTTTGGTGGATTAACTTAAAGCATAGATAGTGCGACTGAAGCGGTCAGGAGAGCAGGGGACAGTTTCGATAAGTGAACAGTGCGATCGGGCTTTTTACTAAAAACTATAACGCTGTAAATAGGGTTTAAGGCTCAAGGAAGACTGGGTGGGAGTAGACAGTTGGGAAACTGGACTAAGGGAGATTGATAGAGTTGGATTCGTTTTGTTAATTACTAGGGTCGGGGTCTATGGTTTGCTGCTGTATTTGTTGTAGCAAAGTTTGATAACGCTGTCGTTCTTGTTCTAGTTGGGCGATCGCTTCCTCTGCACGCTGCCGTTCCTGTTGAGCTTGAGCTTGAGCAAGTTCTTTCTCTTGCCGTTCCTGTTGAGCTTGAGCTTGAGCAAGTTCTTTCTCTTGCCGTTCCTGTTGAGTTTGAGCTTGAGCAAGTTCTTTCTCTTGCCGTTCCTGTTCTCTGAGTTGATCCATTTCCACAGGAGTGAGAAACCTCCGGCCATCAGGTCGATAAATTTCTAGGGTATTTTCTGTCAATTCAAAGCGTATTTCCAACAGCGGACTAACCCAACCATTCATCTCTGCAATTGGTTCCAACCAATCTTCATTGCGAACAAAGCCGCTCAATTCGATGTCGTCAGGATCGTAAATGTAATATTCTTGAACTCCATAGCGCTGATAAAACAGGAGTTTTTGTCCCATTTTTCCAGCACGGTTGCCAGGGGATAAGATTTCAAAGACGACTTGGGGAGGGATGTTATCTTCTTCCCACTGTCTGTAAGAACCTCTGTCACCTTTTGGTCGGCCAAAGACTACCATTGCATCGGGTGCTTGGCGAATTTTGTTATTTCCTTGAACGGGATACCAGAGTAAATCTCCGGCGACGAAGACTTCGGGGTTGTTGGCAAACAAGATTTCTAGATTTTCTTTAACCGTGACAATCCAGCGGAATTGTTTGGTGTTGTCTGCCATTGGTTCTCCGTCGCTGTCGGGGTAGATTATTTCTGGTTTGGTTTCAGGGGTGAGTTGTTGTACCATGCTGTTTGATGGTTGGGGGTACTGATTTTAGTATAGCTCATCACAAACTAATTTTTAGTAGTTGAGTAAGAGTCGGTAGATATTTCTCAACAAGTTCTGCTAGTTTGCTAACATTTGTTACAGTAGCGGTAACACCTATCAGAGCATCCAAAGCCATCGAACAAATGTCACTATCGCGTTCTTTAGGTGGCTTTTTGCCTTCTTTTGCTATTGTTTCCACTGCTTTTAATGCACTTCTCTGTTGTGTTTCAGAAAGAGCAGAGTCACCAGGAATTGCTTCTTGTAAAGCCGTGAGAATACTTGCTAACTCATCGCTATCGGCAGCTTTTACATCTTTTAGCTGTTGAATTGTTACGGAAACTTGACCGCTGATATCGCCTACCAGTGCTGAACCCGTGACATCCCCAGCAGTGATATTACCAACTGTAGTCTTATCTCCCTTATCTCCACCAACTATATCGCCGCCTACATGGTTTTCTTTTTTCTTTTCCACAATTTTTACCTTTGCATTTGGATTCATTACAATATTATGTTCTTCACCCTGAATAACTACCGCATCTTTATAATTATTTATAAAGGTCTGGGGAATGGCTGAGGTATCAGCGCCTTGAAAAACGCCTAGTTTAGCTAAGATACTATTTCCATTTTTTTCGATACTAAAATGGGAAACATCAACTCCCTCATGTTCTTTAGCAGTTTGAGCTAAAGCAATCACAAAAGCAATTAACTCTAATTTTTGCCTGTAAATTAAATTAAATGCTTGGTAAGTTTTTATTATCCATTTTTCTAAGTCTCCGGGTTGGAATTCTCGATCGCTGGGCTGCTTTTCTCCAGGTTGATGCTGACCGAATTTCAGGTAAATATACTTACCTCTAACATCATTAAAGTCAGTATTTTCATTAATACTCCAATCTTGAATACAAGCACCTGTTAAAGAAGTATCAGAAAAATTTGCTTCTAATGCTTGTACTTTTACTAAATTCGCTCCGTCTAAATTAGCCCCTTTTAAATTAGCCTTGTTTAACTTAGCTCCTCTAAGTATAGCGCCTTCTAGATTCGCTCCTCTCAAATCTGCACCCGATAAATCAGCTTCCATAAAGTTTGAATTTTGGAGATCAGCTTTTTTCAAGTTTGCTCCTTTTAAAGATAATCCGCTATAAATTTCCCCTTGACCTTTGTTACTTGTCAATAATTTTCTAATTTTTGGGCATTCTAATATCGTATCTTTTAAAAGAGCCAGTTCTAATCCAGTTGCATCTTTAAAGCTTGCACGAGTTAAATCTGCTTTTCTAAAATCTGTATGGGGTAAATGTGCGCCATCAAAACAAGCATCTGTTAAATCGACTCCATAAAAAGACGTTCCACCTTTTGCTGCCCATAAAAGCGCTTCATCTGCAAGCCAAGCAAATTTGGGCGAACCTTTCACTACTTGTTGAGCGATAATACTGGCTGTAAGGATGACTACAAGGGCTGCAATGCTGTGAATAAAACCAGATTCAGCTTTTGGATTATTCAAAAACTTTAAACCTAATAAAATTATACTTTCAGTTGAAATTACAGCTCCTAAAAGTGTTAATGATTTCCCGACAGATCCCAGACATAAATCATTTAAACTCATAAAAAATGCTATACTAATTGCTCCTCCCCAAGCTAAAGCCATGCTAAAGCCTTGAGCAACAGCAACGCCTCCTATTCCTAAATTGGAACTATTTATTTCAAAAGTAATGTAAATAATAGCTCCTATAAACATCAATACTACGCTCGCGATCGCTGTAGCAACTTGCCAGCCTAAAAGTCCAATACAAACTAAATTGGTTAGATATAAGGTAATGGATACACTTTTAATTAAGTCTACTGAATAATCTGCTTTTATTGTCGTCCAGACAATTTCTAACAAGCCACCTGAAAGGAAAGGTACAATACTCGATAGACAACATCCGAGGATACCCAAACTAACGATTTTTATTTTTTCTAAAAGTTTTTGTCCTGAACAGGCATTTGAAAAATTTTTATTATTTAAACTTTGACCTCGATATTCACAACTTCTAATATCTTTTTCATGAGATTTCATTCTTTTATCCATCTTAATTATTCACAAAAACAATTGTTAGTCCGATTTAAGGCTATACAAACTAATCTGCAAAGTATTCCTTCTGTTTTCCAAGCTCTAGGATCTAAAATTGTTAAAGCTGTTATATCTACAGGATGGTTAGCTAACAAATCTAAGAGATGGGGGTTTATACCTGAAATTAAACTTAATTCTTCTAAACTTAGATTTATTTCTTTGGCTACCTCTAGAATGCGAAGTCTTGTCGGGGGCAATTCTACATCTGCATCCAGTAAATTTTCTATGCTAGATAGACCCAACGCTTCACTAATTTTTCCAAGATTGTCGCGTATGGGAGAGTCATTTAGTGTTGGCTTCCCTATAGGTTGCGTGCTGTAAAAACAAAGAGTTGGTAAGTCTATTTGAGTCTTAGCACTTAAGTCTTCTAAAGATGTATTATTTGCCTGAATCAA
This sequence comes from Microcoleus sp. C2D2, assembly GCF_036702495.1. Taxonomy (NCBI): domain Bacteria; kingdom Bacillati; phylum Cyanobacteriota; class Cyanophyceae; order Oscillatoriales; family Microcoleaceae; genus Microcoleus; species Microcoleus sp. C2D2. Next base: position 11,216 of record NZ_JAUBTO010000111.1, read on the forward strand.
TTCACTGATTTTGAGCTTTACGGCTTCTCTTTTAAAAACAGGATTGACTAATTCGACAGTAGAAACTTTTAACACTTCGGCAATTTTTGTCAAATCTGTAGCAGTAGCCTTTGTTATTTCAATCTGCTCTTTAGCATATTTTTGAATAACAATTTCATCAATGCCCGCTGCCTGACTTAATAAAGATAAAGCTTTTTCTCGAGCCTTTTGGGAAATAGATATTTCAAAAAAATCCTGGTGTCCTGAGTTTCCTAATGCAGAAGCAAGTTTTCCTAAATTTTCTGTAGAGAATAGTTGAATATTTTCTTCTGGAATCTTTGAAATAAGGCTTAGTAAAGATAAAGCCTTTGCTTCAGCTAATTCTTGAAGGCGAAGAGTAACCATTGATTTAACTTCCCGAATGCTACAACACACTACGCATATACTTAATCTTGAGCAAAAACCTGAAAAAATCAGGAAATATCAATAAAACTTTATTTAAAGTAATATTACTTAACAGGTAGGGTTATACCAAAAGTTAGATTCAAAAGCAGCCCTGATAATTGTAGCCTTAGCCTATAGAAGGTCAGCAAGACTAATATGCAAATTCAAACACCAGACTGGGTTAAGAACGCTATATTTTATCAAAAATTCCCCGATCGCTTCGCCAGAAGTAAACAACCCCGCAGACGGCTACTGCAAAACTTTCTTTGGGAACAGTGGCACGAAATTCCCACCCTTCAAGGCTACAAAGGCGGCGACTTATGGGGTGTCATGGAACAATTAGATTATCTCCAAGACTTAGGCATAGACGCGATTTACTTCCCCCCTATCTTTCAATCCGCTAGCAACCACCGCTACCACAGAATACGGCGAAAAAATCCAGAATTTGTTAGAATTATATCATTGGGAAATACAGCTTACTCAGCTAAATTGACTAGCAAGTCACGATACAGCACGGCTGCTTTCTATTGCCGGAGGCGACAAAGCTAGCGTCGAACTTGCTACTTTGCTGCTGTTAACTTTTCCCGGTGTTCCTAGCATTTACTATGGCGACGAAGTTGGCTTAATCGGTGGACTAGATCCCGACTTTCGCCGAGTATTTCCGATGGAACAGCAGTGGGAAATGGATGTTTTAAATTACCACAAGTATTTAATAGGTTTGCGCCGCAAATAGGCTGCCTTCCGTACTGGATTATACCAAGTTTTGTTTGCTGAGGGAACAGTGTACGCCTTCGCTATAATTTTAGGGGAAGAAGAATTAATTGTGGCTGTTAAGGTCGGGACGGCAACTACAAAAGTTAGCTTTAATACAGCTAATATCAAATCTCATCCTGACCAAATTTTGTACGGTAGTGGCGATGTTTCGTGGAACATTGAAGGAGAAACTAACCAGTTAGAATTAAGCATCCCTCCTCGGACGGGATTAATACTTGGTGCCACTAATTAACAAATATGTTGGGCATTGCCCAACATATTTGCTATGGGGAAACCAGTCCTGGTATTAACACTGCGTCAATGATGTGGATCGTGCCATTGTCAGCAAGAATATGTGCCTTGAGAACTTTAGCATGATTGACTTTAGTACCGTCAGAAGTATCAATCCCCACCACCGAACCTTCGACTGTCTCAGCGGAACGAAGTTCAACGAAATTATCAGTGATGCGCTCCTTCAATACCCAGATACCCGACTTCTTCAAGAAATCGGGTATCTAAAGCAACCTAATTAGCTCCTAAAAGCGCTACGGATTACTTATTTTTTTGCTGAGTCTTCGCTTGTTCGATCGCAATTTCCCTGACTGCTTGCAAAGAACTCAAATTCGATGCTCCCTCAATCGCCTTCACCGCCAAATCTTGAACCTGTTTCAAAGCAGAATCCAGTTGTTTCGACAAGCTAGCAAGGCGCGCATCTTGATTTTGAATTGTCTGCAACATCCCTTGAATTTGCAGTTCATAATTTTGCTTTTGCCCTTCGATATCTTTAGCAGACAAATCAGCCTTAACTTTAGCTTGATAATTGCCAATATTGCGGCCGTTATCTTTGCCGTTCTTGATATTAGCTTCCAGTTCTTTCGGGAAAGCTTCTACCTTAGCTTTAACCTCAGCATAAAGTTTTTCCCGTTCCGAAATAGATTTTTCGCGTTCCCCCCACTGTTTCTCCTGTTCTTGCTGAAACTCTTCGATTTCTTGATACAGCCTTTTCTGGCGCTGTTCGTATTCTTCGATGTCCAGATTTCGCTGAAGATTCAAATCATAATAATACAACTCTTCATCCCGATCGCGAGCTTTTTGATGATGCTCATTGCGTTCTCTAACTGCCAACTTTTGCAGTTCCTGCTCTTTTTCCCAAGCTTGTCGGCGTTCCAACAATTCCTGTTCAACAGTTTCGCGCTGTTCGCTAAGTTCGCCAGCAAAAGTTTTCGCGCTTTCTTCGTACTGTTGAATTAAATTGTCCAGCGTATCTTCTGTAACATCTTCTAAACTGTGCAACTCTTGCAGTTGTTGAATTTCCTCGCCCACCGTGCGCCGCAATTCTTCGAGTTTAGCAGCTTCCGAAGTTAATTTCTCCGACAACTCGCTGACAGCGCCGCCAAAGCCAAATTGCAGCAAAATCAAATTGTCGATTGTAGACTGCATTTTTTGTGGATTTTGAGTTAAAGCCATTGGTTTTTGTGCCTCCACAATAGGTTTTTCTGGGGCGGGTATTTGCTTTTGGGAAGCGTTTAGCTGTTGGATTTGCGATTCTAACTGCGCTTTTTCTTGCGCTGCTTCCTTGTACGCTTCTAAAATTTCAGCCTTGGTGCTTTTGTCGCTAACTCTTTTGTTCATGACTTTTCATTCCTTAATAGTTGGGAAAATTTCGGTCATTTTTCCGTAAGGTGCGCATTGCACACCTTAGTGGGTTTTAAGCTTTGCTGGCAAAAGCTTTCATTGCCAAATCTTGCGCTTGCTTCATCGTGGCTTGCAGTTGCGCGGAAATTTCGGCGATTTGTTCTGTTTGTCGCTCAATAGTCTGCTGCAAAGATTGCGCTTTCAATTCATATCCTTGCTTAGTGCCTTCCCATTCTTTCTCCACCAAATCTGCCTTAACTTTAGCTTCGCGAGAAACTTCTTGAATAGCTTCTTCTTTGGCTTTGACATAAGCCTGTTTCAGTTCTTCTTCAAATCCAGCCGCTTTCTTTTGATTTGCTTCAAACTCAGCTTGATTGTCACTCAGGACTTGTTCGCGTTCTCCCCAATTTTTCTCTTTTTCGCGAGTAGATTGTTGCAATTCCCGTTCTAGTTTGCGTTTTGTTTCTTCGTATTCGTCAGTTTCGACTTTGCGGGTGCGTTCTAATTCGTAGTGATAATCTGCTGTTTCCCGCTGGCGTTCTTTTGTTGTTAGTGCAATCTCTTCTTGAATTGCTATGTCAAACTCTTGCTGTTCTTTTTCCCAAACTTTGCGTTTTTGGGTGGTGTCTTTTTCGATAAGTTCGCGCTGGTTAGCGCTGTTTTGTTCGAGCAGGGTCAGTTTTTCTCGGTGCTCTTGAGTTAAAATGTGGAGGGCGTCCGCTACAACTCTGATTTGCTGCAACTCTTGCAATTGTTGGGCTTCAATTTCGATCGCGCGTTTTAATTCGTCTAATTTTGAAGATTCCGCCTTCAGTTTTTCGGAAAGTCCGCTGGTGATGCTGCCGAAATCTAATTGCAAGTCAGCCAAGCCTTTGACGATGCTGTCAATTGTGTAGGTGGAAGCGACTTCGAGGAGTTGTTTGTTTTTGGCTTTTTCGGCTGACTCTTCTTTGGTTTCTACTTTGGATTCGATCTTTTTTTTGTCGGCTAAAATCTGCTGAAAGTTTTGCAAAATTTTGGCTTTGCTATCCTTGGCAGTTGCGATTGTCATAATGTTTGCTTCTCCTGATTCTAACTTGGCGAGACTTTTTACTGAGACGTTTTCAGTTATTCTAAGTTGCGGAGTTGGCTGAGAATGGCTCGGTACTTTCTGGCTGCGTTGGGTTTTTCTTCGGGATTGGCGCTGGCTAGAATTTTAAGAATTTTACAGCAGCGATCGCACCGATTTCCTTGCCAGCAGCCGCACTCATCAATTATACTTAAAAGTGTGCCTTTTAGCAATTGATTTTCGGCTAACAAAGCTCGGTAATTACGCTGGACAGATTCGGCAACTAAAGTCATGTGTTGGAAGTCTTCGGTGAGACTTTCGATATCGTTAACTGCGTCGGCTCGAATTTGGTCGAGCAGCTCAAGATTCTCTCTCAAAGGGCTTTCTTGCAGGTTGGGTTTGGTATTCAGATTCGTTAATTTCTTCATTTCACTCTTTTGTAACAGTTATGGTAAAGGCGCAATTTAATTGCGCCTTTACAACAGAATTAGAACAAGTCAGCAGTTGATTTGTCTTCCGCTGGCGGTAGCGACATACCGCCGTTGGAATTCAAAGCAATAGCATCGCTTTCACCGCCAGCGTGAGCAGCCATCAAGGAGGCAACTTGCTGTGCCGGCAGGTTATCTAAACACACCATAGCTTTTGTTCCTTCTAAGTCAATCATCCGCGATTGATTGCTAGAATCTGACAAAACTGCCGCGGCTTGGTCGATAACCGCCCAATCTTTCCGCTCGTTCCAAGACCATTTTAAGCTGTAGTAGTTGATAGGTTTTACTACTCCGCTATCGTCTGGTTTTTGACCGGAATGTTTGACAAACTCGGGAACAAAAATTCCGGTTGCAGGTTCTACGCCGCGAGATTGAACTGATGCTACCAAGCGGTTAAAATCGTTCAAGCTGCGGTTTTTGATGTAGGTCACCATGACAACTCCTTGCGGCAGTTCGCCGGTTTCTGCGACAAACCACAGTTGACCCCACAGTGTGTGGGAAGTTTGACCGAGGGAACCGAAGAATTTGGAGAATTTGAGGATTGTCATGGAACACTTGGAACCGTAGTCTGTATCGCCGATGGTCCACTGGCCGCTTTGACAGTTGTTTCGGACGGCGATCGGGATTTCCGGTACTAGCAAAGCATTGCTCGGTTTGGCACCAAATACTGAAAATGTCGGTCTTTCTTGTGTTTTAGTAATCATTGTTCGTTTTTCCTTAGTTATTGATTTATGTTCTGACAATTAGGAATCGGTAATTGGGAATTGGGAACTCACAACAATCGAATTATTTTTCTTCCCTCTTCCTTCTTCCTTCTTCCTTCTTCCTGACATCCGTTACATCCCGTACATTGCTCGTTGCCGAACTTCCTTCTTCCTTCCATTACCTAATGAGATGTGTTGTCGCTTTTGGTTCTGGATAGGTATACTCAAGCATCGCCTCTTGTTGAGCTTTGATAATCCGCAGCGCGGCGAGCAAATGCTCTAACGTTTCTAGGTGCGCTGGGGTGAAGTGGATGCTGAAGCCTTCGCCATCCCGCGCGTAGCCGGGACAAACCAGTGAGGCTGAGCTTTGTTCTTCGTGGGTGGCGATGTATAGCCAGTCATCGTCTTCGAGCTTGTAATGCGTGTCTGTCCAGGTTCTCAGCATTTGCGATCTGCTCCTCCTTATTTGCTGCGTACAAGCGTTTTGACGCCCAGCGCTTCTCACTCCTCTGAAGTTGACGGCGCTATATGTAGCGTGTTGGCTGGGAAAATTTCCACTTTTGACCCTACAGGGCGGTTGAGTTAGTTGATTAAACCGTCAACTATCCTCATGGTAGCCTGGGTTGATTTTCCCGTCAAGTATTTTGTTGAACTTTTCATCAAAACAGGCTAGAATGCTTGTCAGGAGGCGAAAAACCGTGGAACAAACATTTGGAAGACTGATCCGTCAAGCTCGCAAGGACAAAGCTTACTCACAACGTGAGCTAGCAGCTATGCTAAGTGTGGACTTTACTTATTTGTCGAAGTTGGAGAACGATCGAGCGGATTATGCGCCAAAAGAGGAGGTAATCCGAGCATTAGCGCGGAATCTAGACATAAACGAAGAGGAATTGATTTTCTTGGCGGGGAGGCTGCCGCAGCAGTACGAAGCGCTGCTGAAGCAGAATCCGAAGGAAATGCAGGCTCTTTTCCGCCGAATGCAAGAAAATCCAGATTGGCTCAAACAGTCTTTTGAAGCGTAAGAGAGGCCCCTCATAGTGAGTATCTTTAAGCCGTATTGCTTCTATCCCAAAGAAACGATCGAGCGTTTGGCAAATGACATCTTGATGCAGATGCAGAAAACGCAAAATTTTGCTCCGAGATGGCCTTTTGATGCGACAACGGTTGCTGATTTTCTGGATTTGGGCGTAGTTTGGGAGTGCATTGAACCGGATGAAGAAGGTGCGATCGCGGCGAGGATTTTGCCGCAGCAGCGGTTAATCGAAATCAACGAACAGATTCTCGAAAAACCGCCGGGCTTCATCGAATCGACGATCGCCCACGAAATCGGCCACTGGGTGCTACACGTCAATCAAGACGAAGCAGACGGCACTGTGGAACAGTTAGAATTAAACTTAGGCAATCAAGGAAAAACCGCCCAGGATGTCGAGGAACCGTTTGTTTGTCGGGGTGCGAGTGCTGATAATAAGGTTTTGTCGATCGAATGGCAAGCGCAATATTTTGCAAGCTGTTTGTTGATGCCTCGGTGTATTTTGGAGGAAAAAAGACAGGGACGCGATTTAACTAAGTGGTCGCATTTATACAAAATGAGAGATGAATTGGGAGTGAGCATTTCCAATTTAACAAACCGCTTGCAAGAATTCGATTGGATTTACATTCCCAAGGGAACGCGCGAGATTTATGCCGGGAAAGATGCCGCCAACGGGCAGCAGCGGTTGTTTGGTTGAGAGGGAACTCGAATTTGAGATTTGAGAATTGCGAGTTCTCGAATCTCAAATTGTTAAAATTATTTGTACACTAGGAGGCAACAAAATGGAAGCCAAACGAGTAGCAGATTTAACAGTTGAAGAACTGCAAGCGATAATTCTCGACACCAAACCAGTATCGGAGTTGACCGTTGGAGAATTGAAAGCGATAATTGCGGAAGTAGTAGATCTACGGCTGATTAATTGGCTAAACACCGCGAATCAAAAATCATATAACGTGCTTCCTGCTAGAACGGAGGAAGAACAAACGCAGGGAAATTTAGCAGAAAGAGAGTCGTTGCAAAAGCGGCGAGAAGAAGGAAATGCCGAGGAACGAATAAAGCTAGTTGAATTTTATCAAAAAATATTAGATAACGCTCCTATAAAATCATCTGCCGTGCTTCCTGCCAGAACGAAGGAAGAACAAATGCAGAGAAATTTAGCAGCGATAGAGTTGTTGAGAAAATGGCGAGAAGAAGGAGACCCTGAGGAACAAACAGAGACTGGTGAATATTTGCAAAAAGTATTAGATGAAGATCGAGTTTCTTCTAACAGGTCGATATCGGGGTAACAAAAATGATAGTTTTATTGGATTCGGGGCCTCTGGGAATATTAACGCATCCCAAGGGGCCGCCTGTGACTTTAGAGTGCCACCATTGGGTAGAATCTTTGCTATTAAAAGGTTACAGGAGGATTTTACCTGACAATAACAGATTATGAAGTGCGGCGCGAGTCATTGCGGGCAAATAAGCTGGCAGGTATCAGGCGCCTTGATGAATGCAAATTACGCTGGCTTGAATACTTGCCGATAACAACGCCAGTAATTCTCAAGGCTGCTCAGTTGTGGGCCGAATCCCGTCAAGCAGGAATCCCGACAGCAGACCCGAAAGAACTTGATGGAGATGTGATTTTAGCGGCTCAAGGTTTGCTGGTTGGTGAAGGTGGAGAAGAGGTTGTTATTGCTACAACAAATGTGGGGCATTTGTCGAGATTTGTGGATGCTCGCGAGTGGCGGGATATTGAGTAATGGTGGATACTAAAGTTAAAATTAACAATTGAAATTGCATTTTATGCTAATCAATATTGAAATCCTGCTGGCAGCTTGTCAAGAGTTAAATATCCCTTACGAAATCCTGCATCCTTCCCAAAACTTGATTAGACTCAAACAGGGCGGCGAAGAATATTATTTTGTCAATTACATGACGCCATTTAACAGCGCGTCAGTGCCACTGATTTTTAAAGACAAAGAATATACCTATCAACTATTAAACGGCAAAATAAATACTCCCCGAACTCTCGGTTTTGTCTCGCCTCACTGCGAGGAGAAGTATAAAAAGTATTTGAGTTTCCCAGATATTGAATCAATAGTTTTAGAAGTAAACAAAAAATTCGCTTTCCCGGTGATTCTCAAAAGAAATTGCGGTTCAGGCGGCAACAATGTTTTTTTGTGTGAAACTAGAGAGCAAATTAAAGAAGCCCTAGAAATTATATTTAACGTCAACAGCAAAGATTATGACGATGTGGCCATAGCTCAAGAATATATCGAAATTGCCCACGAATATCGGGCTGTATTCTGCAAAGAAAAGCTAGTTTTGCTGTACGATAAAGACAAATCTCAGGCTAAATTTGCGGGGAATTTAAGCCCGCTGCACTGGGAAGGTGCAAAAGCCAAACATATAATTAACCCCACTCTCATGTCGGAGATTGAAGATTTTGTTAAACCTGTTTTTGCCGAAATTGCGATTAATTATGCTGGGTTTGACATCGCGCTAGATAAAAACGGAGCATATTGGTTAATTGAAATTAACTCAAGTCCCCATTACGATATTTTTGTCAGAGATAACGATCGCCAAATTGTCGTAACAATGTTTAAAGGCGTCTTGGAGACCTTAATTGTTAACAAAAAGCCGTAAATGCTCGATTTTAGAGATGCGCTACAATTAACTAAATCCAAATCTCAAAAAAAGTAAAAGCAATGACATCACAAATCGCAGAACTAGAGGGAACTTGGGAAGAGATTCTAGCCCTATCAGAAAAATTTGCCGGACGCAGAGTTAGGATCGTCGTTCTTGCTAACGAAGACGAAGAAGCACTCCCATCTCCAGAAGAAAGCTTTCTCCAAGCATGGCTGGAAATAAAGACAGGAAAAACTAGACCTGTATCGGAACTGTGGGAAGGTATTGATGCAGCGATCGAGATGATGCAGTCTCTGCCAGAAACTTTACAGCAGCAAGTAGCAGAATACTTGAAAGAGTATATCGCAGAATTAAAAGATGAGCTTCAATGGGACGAATCTTTCAAGAAAACGCAACCGCAACTTGTGGCTGCTGCCCAACGCGCAAAACAAGAAATTGCTGAAGGAAGGGCAGAGGAAATGAGACTCAATGAGTTATGAAATCTGCCACCCTTCCTTCCTTTTGGGAAAAATACAATTCTCTTGACAGTAGAGTAAAAGAGCAAGCTAGAAAAGCTTATCGTTTCTGGCTGGAAAATCCCTTTCATCGATCTTTGCACTTCAAGTGCATCAACCAGGAAGAAAATATCTGGTCTGCGAGAATCACGCGCGGCTATCGAGCAGTGGGGATTTTACAAGGAGATACCGTGACATGGTTTTGGATTGGAAACCACGATGATTATGAACGTTTTTTCTAGTAATCAGGCCGGGGCGGGTTTTCGAGATGGTTGGTTTCAGGCAATTATTGTTAGCGAACCCGCCCCTACATCGCATCGAATCTTGCCTGTTTCACAAGAGTTAAAAACTTACATTCTTTCCAATACCTTAATCCCCAACAACTCCAAACCCAATTTCAAAGTCCTCGCCGTCAAATCGCACAAAATCAACCGCGAAGTCCGCAACGGTTCCTCAGCTTTCAAAACCGGACATTGCTCAAAAAATTGATTGAATTTTTGACTCAATTCAAACAAATACTGACAAATTCGATTCGGCAATAAATCGCCCTCAACCGCATTTATCACTTCACTCAACTGCAATAAATGTTTGGCTAAAACCAACTCTGCATCAGACTGCAAGATTACTTTCGCACCAGCATCTAAATTCTCGAAATCAATCTCACCTTTGCGGCGAATTCCCTGCACGCGCGCGTAAGCATACAGCATATAAGGAGCGGTATTTCCTTGCAAAGCCAGCATTTTGTCGTAACTAAATACATAGTTGCTGGCGCGGTTTTGACTCAAATCTGCATACTTAACTGCACTCAAACCAACTACGCGACCTACGTTAGCTATAAACTCTTTAGTTTCCTGTCTTTCTTCTGTGACTAATCTGTCTTCCAAATCTTTGGTGGCGCGGATAATTGCTTCATCGAGCAAATCTCGCAATCGTACTGTCTCCCCAGAACGAGTTTTGGCTCTTTTGCCGTCTTCTCCCAATACCAAGCCGAAGGGAACGTGGACAATCTCGACATCTTCCGGAATCCAATTGGCTTTTTTCGCAACTGCAAATACTTGGGCAAAGTGGTTTGCTTGTCCCGAATCGGTGACGTAAATTAAGCGCTTTGCATTGTCTTTTTGGATGCGGTAGCGCACGGCGGCTAAGTCGGTGGTGGCGTAATTGTAGCCGCCGTCGGTTTTTTGGACGATTAGCGGCAGGGGTTCGCCTTCTTTGTTGGTGAAACCGTCTACAAAAACGCATTTCGCGCCGTCACTTTCTACTACCAAACCTAGATTGGTTAAATCTTCGACTACTCCGGGCAATAGAGGATTGTAAAACGATTCGCCGCGTTCGGTTAATTTGATATCGAGCAAGTCGTAGATTACTTGGAATTCGCGGCGCGATTGATCGCACAGCAATTTCCAAGCGCGGCGGGTGTCTTCGGCGCCTGCTTGCAGTTTTACTACTTCTTGGCGGGCGGTTTCTTTGAAGGTTTCGTCTGTGTCAAAGCGCTGTTTTGCTTGGCGGTAAAATGCGACTAAATCTCCTAAGTCTAGGGCGTCGGCGGTTGTGAGGGCTTCGGGGTGAACTTCGCGCAAGTATGCGATCAGCATTCCGAATTGGGTGCCCCAGTCGCCGATGTGGTTGATTCTGAGTACGTCGTGGCCTTGAAATTCGAGGATGCGGGCGATCGCATCTCCGATGATTGTCGATCGCAAGTGTCCGACGTGCATTTCTTTGGCTATATTCGGACTGGAAAAGTCGATCGCTATTGTCTGAGGCGTTTTCGCGGGTTCAATCCCCAAACGCGAGTCGGCGGCGATCCTCTTCGAGGGCTTCGCTAACGCACTAATTTGCGCTTCCAAATAAGCGGGTTTGAGCTTCAAATTGATAAAACCGGGCCCGGCGATTTCTGGGGTTTCGCAGATGTCAGTAATATCTAGGTTTTCGATGATTGTCGAGGCGATCGCCCGCGGGGGCTTTCCTAACTTTTTCCCCAAACTCATCGCCGCGTTGCACTGAAAGTCCCCAAAGTTGGGATTGCTGGCGGCGGCTAGCATTGGATCTGCACCTGCATAACTTTCGCCGAATGCAGCGGTGAATGCTTTTTCAAATCTTGCTTTTAACTGTTGGGCGATCGAGTTCATCTTAAATATTTTGATTGGATGTTTATTTTCAACTCTAGATTAAGCACTTTGTGCCAATAATACTCTTACTACTTAGGTAATTTCCCCATCGGAGCCTCTCCCTCTGGCCCTCTCCTCACCTACTAAGAAATTTTGTACTTAGCTTTGAGCTGCCGATCGGATCAAAATCACTGGCAGCGCTAACACCTAATACATTTTATCACAATTGCGATCGCTACACGCATAAAAAAATGTCACATCTAGTCCATGATCTCGATCGCTAGATCATTTCTTAAATCGCTTACATTAAGGTATGTTAAAATTTTTTCAATGCACCCAAAAATCCTACGAAAGGAAGTAGTTATGTTATCTCAACCTATTTTTGGCGATCGCTCTCTGACCCAAGTCTTTTATCAAGCAGTAATCGCTCGCTTCTACAACGGTTTCAGTCTCTCCACCCAAGCACTATTACAAGAGTGTACCCTTGGCTTCGCTCCTTGTCCCGATGGAGTCAAAACCTTTTTCATCATCGCGCCGAGTCTCGATGCAGCAGAGCAACTAATTGACAAAATGGACAGTATTTTGGAGCGAGTTGCCGAACTCATGGCAGGAGTCGGACAAGTTGCCCTGTGCATACTTCCGGCCGGCAGCGAGGCAGAGCAATCAGTCGATCTGCAAAACTTAGAAAAAGTTCCCCCAGATTGTCTGGCTTGCAAATTCTTTACTATTATATGTGCCGATGCTGCGACCGATCGATAAAATTGACAGTTAGCAACCAGCAACTGTGCACGGTTCGGCCCAAGCTGTGCCTGTGCCGGCGCGGGGTAGATTGCCTATTAGTAACAGTCGCTCGAATTATCGGGTAAACCGTGCAGGTAATTAGATCGCCCAGCAAGGTTGCACTCGCAATCTGCAGGCAAGTGTTAAACAAGCAGGCAATATATATATCAAATGCCCGCTTCTGAGTCGATCGGATTTTTAACTGCCGGCTCAAACAGCCGTGCATCTACTTTTTACCTCCCCACTAAGGGTCACCAAAAAGCCGCATCAACTCTCCTGGGTGTCTCGCTTCAAAAGACAGCAGCAGAAATTAGGCGGTATCGCTGCAAAATAGAGTTTTGCGAAATATCTGCGGATGTTCACAATAAGCAGAAATATTAGACCTCTTGCAAAAATCCTTTTCCTCAATTGATGGGACGGGCTCTTCGGCCCATCCCACAAGAAAAAATAACTCTTGTGGGATGGGCATCTTGCCCGTCCTAATTATTTTTGCAAGAGGTCTATTGAGGGGGAGATTATCCAAAAACCGCTGCCGAAAATAAAGCACAGCCTATTGCAATCCAAAGCCTGCAACGAAATTAATCAGGTGACGGAAACTCCAAAGATAGCTTACGCTTTCCCAGAGTTGCGGTGTACCTTTGGCGGTCGATCGATTGTTCCAGATATTGCGGTACTATTGTGGGAACAGATTCAATTTGATGACAGTGGCGAACCAGTAGATGATGTGCTAATTGCGCCGTATTGGACGATCAAAATCCTGTCGCCACAGCAAAGCTCAAATCGCGTCACTAGAAAAATTATTCACTGTCTGCAACATAATTGTCAGTTGGGGTGGCTAATCGATCCAGACGATCGATCGATTTTAGCATTTTTGCCCAACCAACAACCGCAATTCTGCGAAGGTAGCGATGTCCTTCCCGTACCCGAAATGATTCCCCTGAATATCACCGCCGAACAAGTGTTTAGCTGGTTGAGAATGCAAGAATGAATCAGGGCGATCGTCTTTTTTGTACGAGTTTTAAAACTTTGCCCGTTTGGTTGCTAGTGAGGAGTTTAATCTTCATTAAAACTCAGGAATCGAGTCCTTACTACCAACCAAATTATCTCAGAAATTACGCAACTGGCACAACCTCTTTTGTGTGACCGCGCGACACAGAAGCGCTGGCAAACTAGACGATATGTTGCTGAGGAACTAGAAGCGAAAAAGACAGCTATCGAGGTTTTGAAAGTTAAGAAGGCACAGCAGCCGAGTCAAAAAGCCCTGGGGCAGGGATAGCAGAGCAAGCGAGAAAACACAACGACTAGGGGCTTTGTTTGTAGCTTGACCCAGGAAATAGCCCTCTGCCCCCTGCCTCTTCGTTGGCAGTAAGGTATTAAGGCAAACCGCAATTGATTGGGCCAGAGATCCTGCTAATGGGTGCGAACTGGTGAAGGTGTCTGGACGCGTTATTAATATCAAAGGGGTTGACTTTTAAACAGCTAATTCAGTACAATTACATAAGTATTTTTGCAGACAAACTTACGGCTCATTTCTTTACAGGTAACTGTAGTGGCAGATTTTGCTTTGTGTACTTGGAGAGGTTTAACCAGGTTCAATTTCCCAGTGCAAAATTCATCTTCACTTCAGTCAGATCGGCCCGAGGGGAAATTCATCGACTGGTTATCTAATAGTAAAAAAAAAAGAAATCAAATCTATGACACTATATCAAGTCACTCAAACCACTGATAACGGAAACGGAGACACGGTAGGCACTCTCAGCTATGCTATCCGCCAAGCTAACGTCAATGCAGGGACTGACAGTATTGAATTGAAAACGAACGTCAGAATTACGAGCGTGATGAAGACCCTGCTCAACAGTGATATCGTGGTCATCGGCAACGGCAAGAGTGTCAGTGGCGATGCCAACAACGATGGGATAACCGACAATCAAGATTTGCGTCCCTTCTTCATCAAGTCAGGAAACGTGAAATTCTCCGACCTGACGATTACCAACAGCACCGCTAAAGGAGGGGATAGCAGAGGAGGTGGAGGCGGTGCGGGAATGGGAGGAGGGATGTTCATCTACGGTGGGAACGTCTCTTTGAGTAATGTGACTTTTAGTAACAACCGAACGGTAGGTGGTAACGGCACGGACGGCAGCTACGGCGGTGGCGGTGGTATGTTCGGCAACAGCACGGGCGGCAGCTACAGCGGTGGCGGCGGATTGTTTGGTTCTAACACTGGTCGCAATGGTGGCTATGGTGGCAATGGTAACTACGGCGGCTTCGGCGGCGGCGGTGGCAATAACAGTGGCGGCGGCGGCGGCGGCTTCGGCGGCGGCGGCGGTGGCGGGGACGACAACGGCGACGGCGCCGTTTTCTTCGGCGGCGGCGGCGGCTTCGGCGGCGGCGGCGGCAACGGCGGGGACGACAACGGCGGCAGCAGCAGCGGCAGCGGTGGCAACGGCGGCTTTGGCGGCGGCGGCGGCTTTGGCAACAGCAGCAACGGTGGCTATGGCGGCGGCGGCACCAACAGCAGCGGCAGCAGGGGCGGCGAAGGCGGCTTCGGCGGCGGCACTGGCGACGACAACAGTGGCGGCGGTGGCGCAGGTATGGGAGGTGCTATTTTTATGCGTAGTGGCAAACTCACCCTCAATTCCGTCAATCTGAATAACAACGCAGCTAGCGGCGGCACTGGAAGCGTACCTGATACCAATAATGGTAAAGGCTTGGGAGGGGCATTGTTCATCATGAAGTCCACTACCAATACCAACGGCAACAACCAAGGGATGCCCACCTCTTTACCTACTGTTGTCTCTGAGGGGACGAGTCCAACTTACTCAGGTAATTCCGCCAACGATGATACAGGAGCCACCGATAATAACGACAACGTATTTGGCACTCTTAACACCGTGGCCGACCCCAACGCCTTCGGTCAGCTATTCACTGGCACCAGCAGCAACGAAACCTTTGATGGTGGTGGCGGCAACGACACCCTAAACGGCGGTGGCGGCAATGACATCTTGCTTGGAGGTATGGGCAACGACAACCTAAACGGTGGTACAGGGGTTGACATCCTCTACGGTGGACTCGGCAGTGATAATCTCAACGGTGGGGCAGGTAATGACACCTTGATTGGCGGTGCAGGGACCGATCGCTTTATCTTCAATTCAGGACAACAGTTCACCCAAGCTAACGCCCAACAAGTGGGACTAGATATCATCAGCGGTTTCGTGCAAGGTTCTGACAAGATAGTTCTATCCAAGACCACTTTCACTGGCATTGATAGTGCAGTGGGCGATGGATTCCGTCAAGCTGCTGAGTTTCGAGTTGTCGAGAATACGAATGCCCTGAGCGACCTTCTTGGGAGTCTCGGATCAGTCAATATTGTTTACAACTTAGAGACGGGAGGGTTGAACTACATCTCTGATAGTCTTGTGGATAGCTTCACTCGAATTGCCACCATTCAAGGCAGGCCCACATTAACTGCCAGCGATTTTCAGATTATCGCCTAGCAATTCGCCAAGTTCTCAGGGCGGGAGAAAGGGTAAGGAGAAAAGGGGAAAGGTTTTTAATCCCTTTGCTCTTACTCCTTTCCATCGGCCCCTTTCCCCCGATCTTAAAATTAATGACACAGCCTACATTACACTTCATCTCTGGATTACCCCGTTCAGGTTCCACCTTACTCGGAGCTTTGCTGCGACAAAATCCCCGCTTTCACGCCAGTATGAGCAGTCCTGTGGGGGGTCTAGTCACCAGTATGCTGGAAGCCATGAGTGCAGATAATGAGTTTTCAGTTTTCATTACACCAGAACAAAAACAAGCTTTAACTCGAACAATTTTTTCAACTTACTATCAGCCGCAAGCAGACAAAGCAGTGATCTTTGATACCAATCGCTTGTGGTGTAGCAAATTGCCTTTAATCCACCAGCTATTCCCCGACGCCAAAGTGATTTGCTGCGTGCGGAATGTTGCTTGGATTATGGATAGTGTCGAACGATTGATTCGGAAAAATGCTTTTGATGTGTCGCGTTTATTCAATAATTCTGGCGAACGTTCTACGGTTTATACCCGCACGGAAGCTTTAAGTCAATCTGGTAGGTTAGTCGGGTTTGCTTATAACGCTCTCAAGGAAGCTTTCTATAGTGAATATAGCGAATGTTTACTCTTGGTAGACTACGACATTTTAAGCCAAGCTCCCGATAAAACCTTATCGCTGATTTATCAATTTCTGGGTGAAGAACCCTTCGATCATGACTTTACCAATGTGGAGTACGAAGCCAACGAATTCGATCGCCGCTTAAATACAGAGGGACTGCATCAGGTACGCTCAAAAGTCGAGTTTCAACCTCGTGCAACAGTTTTACCGCCTGATTTATTCGCTCAATATGAGGGTTTATCTTTCTGGGAGACTCTGACCAGCAGTAGTCTAGCAAATGTGATTGTTGCCCAGCCAAAGGTTCCCGTAGCCCCTCCCATCGATGCGGGGGTGTTAGACTCTCTCAATGCTTCTAATTCAAAAAAATCAAGTAGTAAACCCGCCCCCACCCAACGGTAAATCCCCATATATGTTTTTCTCCGGCGAGCCAAATCAAGGTTCATGTAGGTTATTGCTGGTGTGGGGGCGGGTTTATATACATTGTTTGTACTCGTTATATATTGTCTGTAAAACCCGCCCCTACCCAACGGTAAATCCCCATATATGTTTTTCTCCAGCGAGCAAAACCACGGTTCATGTAGGTTATTGGTGGTGTGGGGGCGGGTTTATATAGATTGTTTGTACTCCTTATATATTGTCTGTAAAACCCGCCCCTACATATATTGTCTGTAAAACCCGCCCCTACGAAATTCGCTATGGACGCCACCTGTCAAATTGGTCTTCGGAACAGCCATTAATAAATTGATTGCTCACTTTAAAGTCTCGCGTTGCGCGGAGGCAAGGCAAGTATAGTTGCAGTTTCAACCGCCGGACGATCGTAGGGGCGGGTTTCACAGACAATAATTGTCAATAATCGACAATATAGTAAACCCGCCCCCACCCAACGGTAAATCCCCATATATGTTTTTATCCGGCGAGCAAAATCACGGTTCATGTAGGTTATTGGTGGTGTGGGGGCGGGTTTATATAGATTGTTTGTACTCCTTATATATTGTCTGTAA
>NZ_JAUBTO010000112.1:0-28381 GCF_036702495.1 Microcoleus sp. C2D2
CAGTTCTTGTTTTCTTGACAAGATATTAGATTCTTCGGATTCCTTTTGTCAAGCATGATTGAGACGCTCTTACCCTGGCAGCTAGAGCATTCTTGGCTGGTATATTGTGGATTCACCGCAACCGTAATTTTCTCAAATACTTTACCAAAGTATTCAAGCCAAACGCGGAATTGATACCAAGATGCGTCGTTAATGGACTTAGCCAAGTAATGATTCTTTACCATGTTTTTGATTCTCAAATCTTCGTAGGCTATCAAGTCGTTTGACTGAACGACGCACCTTGCTAATTTCACAGCATGGTGCAATGCGGCTGTCTACTTATTTTGAGATGGCGTAACCCTAGAATCTGCCTAGCTTTGCCCCTGTTATTTGAACCTTTGACCTTTCTGGATACACGACGCCCAGAGCGTTTTAGAACTTTTTCACATTTTCTCAGGAATAAGCGGGTTTTCAACCCTAGTTCCGTTCGAGTCGGTGTAATATTCCTTCAACCCCACGTCTAATCCGATCGTAGTACCAGAGGGTTCTGTGTTTTCTTTTCTATCGACATCCACACAGAATTGAACGTACACGCCATCAGCACGTTTAACCAGTCTCACTCTTTTTATTTGACTGATTTGGTAGAAGTGCAAGTCGCGTGTGCCTTTCAGCTTTAATCGCCCAATCCCTTTTTTATCGGTAAAGATAATTGATTTGAGATCGTCGGCAAGTTTCCAGCCAGTGGTTTTGTATTCCACTGAACGACAATATTTTTGGAATTGTGGATATCCTTTTTTGCCAACAACATTCTTCTTGCAGTTGTCGTAAAACCGGGAAATAGAAGACCATGCTCGTTCTGCACTGGCTTGTCTTGCCATTGAGTTAAGTTCGTCGGCAAACGGAAACTCGCGAGCCAGTACGGCGCAGTATTTATTCAAGTCATTTTTACCCATTTTTTTGGTTGTCCATCCAATAGCGCAAACAGCTATTGCGAACAAACTTTGCGGTACGAATTGCTTCGTCTACTGCGCTGAACTGATTTGATTTTCCGTATGCTTTGAACTCAAAAACTAACATGGTTTTACCTCCCACCTTATACTACACGTTCCAGTATAAGATGTTTGGCAAGTTATCAAAAGCTTACAATTAAAGCCGGCCACTGAAGAAGGGGTTTTAAACCCAAATATCTGATAAGTGAGTATTCGGACTGGAGCGCTGTTACCGGTTGCACGGCGTGTGCTCGGCGGATGGTCTTCGGCGCTGCCTCAGATAAGCCGAAGTGCTTGATTTTGCCCGCCTGGATTAATTCCTTCACCGTGCCCGCGACGTCCTCGATCGGAACCGCTGGGTCAACCCGGTGCAGGTAGTAAAGATCTATGGTGTCCACTTTCAGGCGCTTGAGCGACCCCTCCACGGCCCGCCTGATATTCTCGGGTCGGCTGTTTCGGCCGCTCACTCTGCCGTCCTGATATCCGAAGCCGAACTTGGAGGCGATGACCACCTTGCCCTTAAACGGCGCAAGAGCTTCGCCAACAATCTCCTCGCTCGTAAACGGCCCATAGACCTCGGCTGTATCGAAAAACGTCACACCGCGTTCGACGGCTGCACGGATGAGCGCAATCATCTCCTGTTTGGGTTGGGGCAGGTTGTAGATGCCAACCATGCTCATGCAGCCTAGTCCGAGAGCCGAGACATCGAGTGAACCAAGCTTGCGGCGATCGCTCACCGTGGCTTGTGCTGCCGCAGTCCTGCTGTTGATGTGTGGGAAGGTCACTGTAGCAGCCATCGCCAGTCCTGCCAGGAGCAACTCGCGGCGACCCACTCTAAATCTGCCGTGCCTTCGGCCTTGATTAATCGGTGTTTTGCTCATACAAGGATCTCCTTGTTGACATACTCACCGACCTGAAGGTACGGTGATTCTTAAGCCTCGCGACTTAAGTTTCTGCTTCGAAGGCAACTGCCTCCACCCGAGCGAGTTTTGGTCTTATGTTCGCTCCACAGACTAACCCCGCAAGAGAAAGCGGTTTTTACGTGTCGAATACCAAACGGAATTCTTCGTAGTTTTGATTCTAGGGTTAGACTTCCATTGCCCTATCCTCTTGAACCGGTCTACCGATTTTGCGAAAGCCGTCAGCACAAGGCTGAACTTCGCTCGTATAGGCTGTTCGATCGCACGTCTCGGGTGGGTCGTTGACCAATTACATTCTAATATAAAGCCGTCCTAAAAGGACGGGGTTTCTACCCAAATTTGTGATGAATCTTTGTTTTGCAGTTGGAATTGTTCTGATAGAGCAAAGAGGTTCCTAACCTCACACATTTACTGAGTTGGCTTTCGAGGCAGGGGCGACATACCGTGTCCACCCACCGAACTCGTTCCCAGCTTGGCTCCAATGTCAGTTTGTGCAAGGAGTTGCTCAGTCGTTCGGGCACCCTGTACCTGGATTTTCGCGAAGCCATCCTCGATTTCCTGGATGTCGCCAGCGGTGAGGGCGAGCTGGAGCGCACCCAGATTCTCTTCCAGATGATTTAGCTTCGTCGTTCCCGGAATGGGCACGATCCACGGCTTCCGGGCAAGCAACCAGGCGATCGCAATTTGTCCTGGTGTCGCTTCCTGACGCTGACCCACGCGCTGAAGCAGTTCAACGACAGGTCGATTCGCACGGCGCGCCTCCGGAGTGAAGCGGGGGAACCTGGCTCGCAGATCGCCAGCGGCAAAGGTCGTCGAGGGGGTGATGGCTCCGGTCAGATAGCCCATACCGAGCGGACTCCACGGGACAAACCCAATTCCGAGTTCTTCACAGGTTGGGAGGACTTCAGGCTCAGGATCGCGTGTCCAGACTGAGTATTCATTCTGCACGGCTGTTACTGGCTGCACTGCATGAGCACGGCGAATCGTCGCTCCTCCCGCCTCAGAGAGACCGAAATGTCGGACTTTCCCTTCCTGGATCTGATCTTTCACTGCTCCGGCGACATCCTCGATCGGCACTTCGGGATCGATGCGGTGCTGATAGAGCAGGTCGATGCGAGCGGTCCTCAAGCGCCGAAGCGAGGCTTCCGTCACCTGCTTGATATGCTCCGGACGGCTGTTAAGTCCCCGGATCTGACCCTCTGGGGTAATGTTGAACCCGAACTTGCTGGCAATGACCACTCGATCGCGAACGGGCGCTAGCGCCTCGCCAACAAGTTCCTCGCCCAGAAAAGGACCGTAGATCTCAGCGGTGTCGAAGAAGGTAACGCCACGGTCATAGGCTGCTCGGATCAGTCGGATTGCGTCCTGCCTGTCAACGGGTGGACCATAGGCCCAGACGAAGTTCATACAGCCAAACCCAAGTGCCGAGACTTCTAGCGAACCGAGCCTGCGGCGATCGCTCACCATCGGTTGTGTTGTCTGAGCACTGGCACTATTGCGCGGAAACATCGTTGTCGCTGCCATCGCCAGCCCTGCCAGGATAAACTCGCGGCGATCGAATCCAAAACCACCGTTCCTGCCATTTCGATTAATCGGTGCTTTGCTCATAAAAGAACTTCCTTTCGATGAGTTTTCGTTTTGCACGGAGAACAGAGTTTTCGCCGCTTAGCGACCCGTCATTTGCTCCAACTTTTCGGGATACCGCGCCCCCTGCACCGCGATCTTGGCAGCGGCATCATTGATGTCACGCAGATCCTCGGGTGTGAGTTCGACGGAGACTGCCCCGATGTTTTCGTCCAAACGATGCAGCTTTGTGGTGCCTGGAATTGGAACGATCCACGGCTTTTGAGCCAACAGCCAGGTAAGTGCGATTTGAGCGGGCGTTGCCTGCTTTTGTTCTGCAATACTGCCAAGCAGATCGATGAGGGCTTGATTCGCCTTGAGAGCCTCCGGTGTGAAGCGAGGCAGAGTGCTGCGGAAGTCGGAGCTGTCAAAGGTCGTGTTTTCGTCGATCTTGCCGGTGAGGAAGCCTTTGCCCAGGGGGCTGTACGGGACAAGTCCGATGCCAAGTTCCTCAAGGGTCGGTATCACTTCCGCTTCAGGCTTTCTCCACCACAGCGAGTATTCGCTCTGGAGTGCCGTGACTGGGACAACGGCATGGGCGCGGCGAATCGTTTGCACGCCTGCTTCAGAAAGTCCGAAGTGCTTCACTTTACCTTCCTGAATCAGTTCCTTCACCGTTCCTGCCACGTCTTCGATCGGCACGTTCGGATCGACCCGGTGCTGATAGAGGAGGTCGATCGCCTCCACCTTTAGCCGCTTGAGCGATCCCTCCACGGCTTCCTTGATATGCTCCGGTCGGCTGTTGAGTCCGGGTGAACCCTTCATGCCACGGGGATCGGAATTCGGACTGATGTCGAACCCAAATTTGGTGGCGATTACCACTCGGTCGCGGAAGGGAGCGAGGGCTTCACCCACCAACTCTTCGTTTAAGTACGGGCCGTAGACTTCGGCAGTGTCAAAGAATGTTATGCCGCGATCGACGGCAGCGCCCAGAAGAGCAGTCATCTCCTGTTTGTCTTTGGGCGAACCGTAGCCAAAGCTCATTCCCATGCAGCCGAGCCCGATCGCCGAAACTTCTAGGTTGCTGTTGCCAAGTTTGCGCGTTTGCATGATTACTCCTTCGAGGTTCCACCTCAGTTATTCAGATTTAAGGGATGCCATATCGATACAGAAGCGATATTTGACATCGGACTTGAGCAGTCGCTCGTAGGCTTCGTTGACCTTCTGGATGGGGATGACTTCGACATCGGCAGTGATGTTATGTTCGCCGCAGAAGTCGAGCATCTCCTGAGTTTCGGCGATGCCGCCGATGCTAGAGCCGGAGAGACTGCGGCGGGCCACGATCAGGCTGAATGCCGCGACCTCCAGGGGCTTCTCAGGTAAACCGACAAGGGTGATGTTGCCGTCGAGGCGAAGCAGGTTGAGATAGGCGTTGATGTCGTGATTGGCGGAGACGGTGTCGAGAATGAAATCGAAGCTGCCAGCGTGCTGCTGCATCTCGTCGGCATTGCGGGAGACGACCACTTCGTCAGCACCGAGGCGCAGCGCGTCTTCCTTTTTGTCGGGCGAGGTGGTGAAAACGACGACGTGGGCTCCGAATGCACGGGCGAACTTCACGCCCATGTGGCCTAGCCCGCCGATACCAACCACGCCTACCTTCTTGCCCTTGGTGACACCCCAGTGGCGCATAGGCGAGTAGGTTGTGATCCCGGCGCAGAGGAGCGGCGCAACCCCGGCGAGATCGAGGTTATCTGGAACGCGCAGAACGAAGCGTTCATCGACGACGACGCTATCAGAGTAGCCACCATAGGTGACTGGAGCAGTCTTGTGCTTGTCTGGGGCGTTGTAGGTGAGGGTCTGGTTTGGGCAGAACTGCTCCAGACCTGTTTTGCAATGCGGGCAAGTACCGTCCGAATCTACAAGGCAGCCGACCCCGGCTAGGTCGCCGGGCTTATACTTGGTAACTGCCGAGCCGACCTTGGTGACACGTCCGACAATCTCATGACCGGGGACGATCGGGTAGGTAGTAGACAGGAAGTCGCTCCACTCATTACGCACCGCATGGACATCGGAGTGACAGATGCCGCAGAAGAGAATTTCGATCTGTACGTCGTGTTCGGTTGGATCGCGCCGTGCGATCGTGTCGGAGGCTAGCGGTGATGTTGCACTGGCTGCGGAGTAAGCTTTGGCGTTGTACATAATATTGATGCTCCAATCTTGAAGATAAGTTGGTTTACTTCTACTCGGTCTTGAATCTGTCCTGGTATTGTTCGTCGCTGACTTTTTCCATCCAGTCCGCGGGCTTGCCGTCGAGTAGCTCCTGAGTGGCGATATGAGTCATCGCCGTTGGCGGTAAAGGTGGCGATGGCGACAGTGCTTTGTTGTCGTGCGTTTAGGGTTCGATCGGGTTGGCGACGAACATCACTGCACTGTTTGGCCGCCGTCGATGACCATGGCGTGGCCGATAATGAAGGCAGCCGCGTCAGAGCACAGCCATAGGACAGCCGCGGCGATCTCCTCGGGCTTGCCCATCCGTCCGACGGGCTCCTCGGCAATCACCTTGGCGCGCCCTTCGTCCGTGGCGCCGATGGAGCGAGCGATCATCGGGGTGTCGATGTAGCCGGGACAGACGGCGTTGACGCGGATGTTCTGCGCGGCGTAGTCGAGGGCCGCTGCCTTGGTCAGTCCGATCACGCCATGTTTCGCGGCGGTGTACGCGGGGCTGCCCTTGATGCCGATGATTCCCGCGCCCGAGGACGTGTTGACGATCGCGCCGCCTCCCTGCTTGAGGATCAGCGGGATCTCGTGCTTCATGCACAGGAAAACGCCGCGGAGGTTGATGTCGATAATCCGGTTCCACTCCTCCTCGTCGTACTCCGCGGTCGGAGCTACCTTCCTCGGCTCGATGCCCGCATTGTTGAAGGCGAAGTCGAGCCGCCCGAAAGCCTCAACGGTCTTGTCCAGAGCTGCCTTCACGTCCTCGGTTCGCGTTACGTCGCACCTGACGGCGATCGCCCGACCGCCGAGTTCTTCGATCGTGTGAGCTGTTTCTTGATTGCCCTGTTCTGAGATGTCAGCGACCGCCACGCTGGCACCTTCACGGGCAAACGCCAGCGCCGTAGCTCGACCGATGCCGCTCGCTCCTCCGGTCACAAATGCAACCTTTCCTGTGTAGCTGCCATTCTCGTTCGTTGTCATTTTTTACTCCTTTGCGTGTTCCCGATTAGGGAAGTCTTTATTGGAACTTCCTTTTCTTACTCGATCGGCTCCACTGTTGCTTTTACAGAGCCAGGTACATTGAATGCTTCTACGCCAGCATCGATGGAGCCGATCGCGATGATGCCGGGGTCAGGGATTGGTTGTTCGTCGTGGCGATAATAAATAGCCACATCAGGACCGGGAGACCAGTAAATGATGTCTCCAACTTCATAGGTTTTGGTTCGCTCACCCTCCTCCGAAATTGCTCTCGGCAGGCGGGCAAACTTTTCTCTTCCAAACAAATCGTTCATCGTCAGCGTTAATGGCAGCAGGGAAACAAAATCCCGAGTGGTTTTACTGTCGATCAGCGTGGCTGTAACGGCTTTGTCTCCGACCTTGATGTTTATCTTCATACTGTTTGCCTGCTGGGTTGATATTTCAGTCGGCATTTTCGACGAGGCACTGCTAGGCATCCTGTTGTCGGCACGGCAGGCTGAGTAACTCAGGAACATCGTTAGGGCGAGAACCAAAATCAGCATTCTCTTCTGGCAGTTTCTCCCCTTGAGGGGAAACCATTTCAACAAAAACATTAAGATATTCCTGCATACTGCTCGTGGCTGACCAAGAATTTCTTGATGGTACAAGCCCCCGGATTTATCCGTGGAATCAATCCAAAATCTCAAATCGAAAATCCTCAAGCCCCCGCATTTATCCGTGGTCAATCTAAAATCTAAAATCTAAAATCTAAAATCGATTGACCTGTTCCAGCCAGTCCACGGTTTTGCCGTCAAGCTGTTCCTGAATGGCGATGTGCGTCATAGCCGTGGTTGCCGTGGCACCGTGCCAATGCTTCTGGCCCGGCGCGAACCAGACCGCATCCCCCGGACGAATTTGCTCGATCGAGCCGCCCCAGCGCTGTGCGAGACCGCAGCCAGCCGTCACGATCGGGGTCTGTCCCAACGGGTGGGTGTGCCATGCTGTCCGAGCACCAGGCTCGAACGTGACACTGGCACCAAGTGTGCGTGCTGGATCGTGCGCCTCGAACAGGGGGTCAATGCCGACAGTGCCGGTAAAATACTCAGCCGGTCCTTTAGCCGAAGGCTGTGAGTCACTTCGTTTAATATCCATTTCTTAATACCTTCACTTGATGCCATTTCGGTGGCTGTCCCAATCGTAGAAATTGAGCACTAATCGCTTCTCTATCAATAGGAATGGATTTTTTAAGAAGCAAGGTTAGCTTTGAGGACATTTTGGTTGTCACTCAGCAGGTTTGTTGCCCAATCAAAACTGAGTTTTCTCTTGTATAAAAATCCAGACGTTTGCAATTCGCCGGAATCGTTTTTCATTGCTTTAGCCTCATTCTAAGAATCCTCAAGGTCAAGCAATAGAACGATCGTCCAAGATTGTTGTACAATCCTGCAAACTTAGAAATGAACGCTGCCAAAACGACTGAAAAGTCCGCTAGGTCGTTAATGAACGACCAGCAGGCAAAGCGCGAGGCAGACAGAGCGCGAGCCCACAGAAACGAACTGACCAATAGCGGATTGCACAGGCGATTCGTCATGATGGGACGATTGAGTTGCTGAAGGGATTGCACTTCAATCGATCCTCCTCACCTTCGGAATGCGTTGATAGTGTCTCTATCCCTGCCTTTTGTGTCATTGCTGAGGGCAGCAAAGAAGCTCTTCTGAGCAGCGCGATCGCGCTTCAGTACGACCCGATGCATTATTTGCTTGGTACGATCGAACTGACGTGAGTCCATTAGACATCTCCAGAAAAGCCTGTCTTGAACAGGCAAGATGCCTGTTCCACAATAATTATTGGAGAGGTCTATTGGATGTGCCTCTGCTGGATGCTGACTATATAGCGGTTCTCAATAAAATGAGGTACACACCGCTCGCAACTGATGCCCGCGGAGGCCTATGCCCACGGAGGCCGCGAGAGCACCTCATGTTACTGAGAAAGGCTATACCTGTTCATTCCTAGTTTCAACCGAACTCAGCGCCGCTTTGAGGGTATGCCAAGCCAAAGTTGCACACTTAACCCGCATCGGATATCGGGAAACACCTTGCATGATATTGAGTTTCTCCAACGGAGGCTCAAACTGAGTATTTCCCGCTGCCATCTCGCGGAACTGTTCTACCATTAAAAGCACCTGTGAAATAGTTTTACCTTTGATAGCGATCGCCATTAAGTCAGCAGAAGCAAGGCACAAAGCACAACCTGCACCTTCAAATTTAATATCTGCAATTTTACTTTCTGCTTCATCTAGTAGCAGCGTTAAATCAACCACATCACCGCAATAGGGATTTTCTCCTCGGTGTTGACGGTGTACAGGGTCAGTTTTTCCTTTGTTTTGCGGTTTTCTGGCGTGTGTCAAAATTACTTGTTGGTAAATTTGGCGATCGTTAGTTTTCATAATCTCTTCACTCTTTAATATTCTTTAATAGTAACTGCTTGTAATCGTCCGGGGTATCAATATCAATCGCAGCTTCTGGTATTAGCAGAATCAATCCTGTATCTATATATTTTTGTATTAACGCTTTTGCACCTCGATCTCCTTCAAGCTGCATCAGTTCTGGAAATAAGGCATTGCTAAACAGGGCAGGTACGCCCGTAGTTTCGTTATACTTTGAGGCAATAATTACTTTTTGCGTTTCTTGATAAGACTGAATCAATTGATTGAAAATCTGGGGAGAAACTAGCGGCTGATCTGCAAGTGAGATGATAACTGCATCAAGTTTAGAGTTAGTTTTCAGTAGCATACTAATACCAGCGCGAATAGAAGAAGACATTCCCTCTTGCCATTGGGAGTTCTCTACAACTTGCACGGCCTTTGGCATTAGTTCCGGTTTAATTTGTTCTGCATAAGCTCCCAGGACTACTATGATAGGTTGGCACAGAGAAGCTAAGGCAACTTCAACCGCATGGAGTATTAGGCTGCGTCCTTGATAAGAAAGCAATTGTTTTGGTCTTCCCATGCGGGTTGCAGCTCCAGCAGCGAGAATAATTAGACCAATTTTAAATACCATACCCCAGTTTTGAATTTTTGATTGTTAAGAACATACTCGTATAGCCTTTCTCAGTAACATGAGGTACTATCTGGCATTGGGCATTGGGCATTGGGCATACCTCACCACGCTTGATAACCGCTATATTAGTCATTAATTTTTTGATGATTGACTATTGATTGAAGTATGAATTGGTACAGTGCGATTTCTTAAAAAACCACCTTGATGCTTGGCTGTTACTGCTTGAATTTCGGCGATAATCGCCAGAGCAATCTCTTCGGAATTATCTGCCCCAATGTCGAGTCCCACCGGACTATATAAATTTTGTTCCTGTTGTGGAGTCGGGATAACTCCTTCTTCTTGTAGTTCTTGCAATAATCGGGCTGTTCTTTTCTTAGGACCAAGTACACCTAAGTATTTTAAGCCAGAAGGCAATAACACTCTCAGCAATTCCAGGTCGTCTAAATAATTATGAGTCATAACTACAGCAACAGTACGCTCATCTATCTCGATGTTTTTTAATACATCCTGAGGAGAACAAAATTTAACTCGCTCGGCTTCTTGAAAACGCTTTCGGCTTGCTTCCCGTTGGCGGTGATCGACTACAGTAATATGCCATCCTAACTGTTTGCCAAAGCGAACAACGGGAAGAACGTCATACCCAGCCCCCAAAATTACCAGCGACAGCGGCGGCCCAATGACTTGAATAAAAACTTCAACTTTCCCGCCTATTAACTGATATTGTTTCCCTACCGAGGTTTTATGTTGAAGTGCTGCTTGTGTATCCCTTAAAACCGCTGCTGCTAATTCCTCATCGCTGATGTTGTTGATGATATCTGAATTTAGTAGCAAGCGATCGCCTATTTGAGATTTGCTTTCACCCTCTATATTAAATACAGTTGCAATAGCACACTCAAACCGAGCATCAAGGCATTTGCGGACAAAACTAATTTGGTTCGGCTCGTTTACTGGCAAGGATTCAATCAAAACATAAGCAATGCCTTGACAGCCAAGCCCCAATCCCCAAATTAAATCTTCCTCAGAGGTGGAGTCATACTTAACCACACAGGGACTACCAGTGTTCATTACCTGCTGTGCTTTCTCAAATACATCACTTTCCAAACAGCCACCGCTAATTGCACCTACTATCAAGCCATCTGCACTCATCAACATTCGCGCACCAGGACGGCGATAAGTTGAACCTTCAACTTTAACTAAAGTTGCCAAAGCTAGCTTTTTCGTGGTGTCTTTTACTTGCTCTAAAGCAGCCTTAATATCGTGTAGTTCTTTCATTGCTCAGCCTAAAATTTTTTGTATCTCACTGTTTAAGTTCGATTATAAGGACTTCAGCATCGGGGACGATATAACGATACTTGCAAGTTATTGTATAATCCTGCAAAATTCTTCTTCTAAACTAATCATGGGACGAGCTTGTAAAGCTTGGGTGTAATGACTTTTAGCTTACCTGCTTGTCCCTTTCTTATCCCGAACTCACGTTACATATAAATCGCACGGCTCAGACGAACCCCGAAATCGGCATCCGGATTTGTCGTGGCGTCACCAAGCCGCTCTTGCATCACTGCAACTGCTAAGTCCCGGCGCTTTGGCGATCGCGATGCGTCGGCAGATGCCAGCGCTGCCGCCATCTGTTCGCGCGTGAGATCGGTGCAATAGCAGGGCGTGCCGGGTTGCTGACGCCACGAATCGGCGAGCGTGCCGGCGTCGAAAGCATCAAGCCCGGTGTCTTCGACGAGGGCCATCGCCACGGAGCGATCGTTCTCGCGGTCAGCAGCCACAGGGAGGGCGATACGGTCAGGACTTCCAGCAGGCTTGCCCTTGGTGGCGAAGGAGCCAGACCCGATCGCGTTCCACGCCTTGGCGATCGGCCGGCCTAGCTGTTCGGCCACCCAAAGGCTCTCAACCTGCCCGGCTTCGATAGCATCGATCTTGTCGTCGCGGTGGGGATAGTAATTCGACGTGTCGATGACGACTGTCTCGGCTGGTAGGTTGGCGATTAGCGGCGCGATTGTAGGAATGCGGTTGAGAGGGATCGAGAGGATCACCGCGTCAACGTCCTCCACCGCTTGGGCCGTGGAGACCGCGCGTGCGCCGAAAGCCAGCACATCGGCCTCGATCGTCTCAGGGCCGCGAGAGTTGGCCACCTTCACGTCATGTCCGGCCGCACTGAGTTTGCGTGCCAAAGTCTTCCCGATATGGCCAGTGCCTAAGATTCCGATGTTCATTTTACCCATGATAAATAATCCTTTTACGGAGTTGTTTGACGGGGTATTGCCAGCCCGTTCAAAGTGTCGCGAAGCTCGGCAAGGTCTTCATCGGAGAGACGGCAGGCCGTCTCGATCTTTTCAGGGATCGAGCACGCTGCCTCGCGGAGTGCCTCGCCCGCTTCTGTCAGCTCGATAAGAACGCGGCGTTCGTCCTGTTGGTCACGGGTGCGCGTCACCAACCCCGCGCTCTCAAGGCGCTTTAACAGGGGCGTCAAGGTTCCGTTATCCATACCGAGTTCTTGCCGCTTCTAAATGTGTGGACAAAGCTATCCAAAACTAGATAATTTGTCCATACCTCACTCCACGGTGTAAGTGAAAGCATTCTTTCCTAGTGCTTATGCTTCCTCGGTTTCAAGGTTGGCTAGGAAACTCCAGTTAGAAACGGTAAAGTAATCGTGTCTGCGATTAACCTTGCCGGAACGCTTGATCTGTTTATTTAGTTGGTTCCACATCGACCATACGTGCTTTTGCGAGTTCACCTCGAAATAGGCGGTTATGGTCGATGGCAGTCTTTCACGCTTGCCGCATTCCACGTCTGGCGATCGCCAGTGCAGCCGCTTCATCACTGGCTAGTCCGTACATTTTCATGTACTTCACCAGCCCAATCATTGAACTGTAGGCAGGATTGACCGTGCAACCGCTCAATACCACGGTTTGACAGGACTGAGTTCAGTTGCCTGAAAAACTCACTGTATGCCCAAGAAGACAGCATTCTGGCATACTTTTTACCTTGTTCGCCTAAACGCTTTTTCTTGTCTGCAAAATCCAATTCTTCGCACACGACAGGGCAGGCAAAGCAAATTGCAAGATTAGCCGCATACAGACAAGCATCAACAATTTGCGCTTGTTGCTTGCCCGATGGCAGTCCCATTTCTAGCGGGATTTGACCATGAACTTTCAGGTTCCCTTCGGTGTCCACATAGCTCCAACCAATCGAACCAGGATTCATATCAATCCCGATGCACCCATAGGCACGATCCTTTGATTGGCGCTTCACCTCGGAAGGCGTAAACTGTACCGCAGCATTCCACTTCCCGTTTTTCTTGAACAGATGCCAAGTCTTAGCGCCTGTCGCGGGCAATCGGTTGATGTTACGATCGAAGTTACCAATCTCTGAAGAAACGGACTTCCCAAATCGAGACTCCAGGCAAGCAGGAACGCGAAACTTAATGATTTTGCCGTCCCATTGTGCAATCTGATTCCCAAAGCTTTCATCCTTAGATCCGACAATAAAAACTTCTCCGTGAGGAACAGACACCCTGATAGGCTTACGTTTCAAAAATTCAACCTTGTTTTTAATCAAGTGCAACTTACGCTTTTTTCCATGAATTTGAAACTTCAAATTCTGCCAGTTCGTATCTTTGTATTTCAACGAACATGACAAAGGGAAATTGCACCATGTTTTTGAGTTCTGCCAATTCTTTTTTGCGTAGAACCTTCGAGCAAGCTTCAGTTTGCGTTCTGCTTTCTCGATCCAAGCTTCGATTGATTTTGCCTTCCCGAACAACGTTTTGATATGTAAAGTGCGATGTTCTTTTGAGCCATCTACCTTACCTTTTGCATGAGCAATCACACCATTTGCATGACGCTTGCTGATTTGGTAGGTCTTCTGCAAATGGGTGTTCCACGTCGATTTGTTGAATTCAGTGCCAGATAACAGATAGTTGACGGTTTCAATTGCGGCATCTCGAAAGATAGGTGCAAATGCTTCTAGGAACATCTCAAACTCACTAAATCCAAGTGCGTTTAGCTCATTCGCTGGTGTTGGAAGACCTTTGACGTAGGTTACCGAAGGCATTGATTCGACCTCTCAATGTGTTATGTATACTACTATAGCAATATATACGAGGTTTGTATATGCCATTCCCGAAAAATCACAAATTAGGCGCAAAACCAATAGGTGATGAACCGATGGATAGAACTCCAATTTGCTTTAACGTCAGAACCGGAGTGCGAGAAAAACTAAAAACTATCCCAGACTGGAAGGAACGGCTTAGAGAATATGTCGATCGGTTGATAGATGGACAAACGGGAAGTGAGGGGTAGCTTTGTCTAGAAATTAGCTAACAGTTTCTAACCCCATTCCCCTGCGTTGCACCAAGGCGACGGTACGAAGATTCTTCCACACTGCCCACCGTTGCCAGCGCGCACCGTTCCCCCTGACTAGCGCTGGCACTTCAATCATCCAAAGACCTCACTCACAGCAGCTTGTCCGGCGTAATCGGCAGATCCCTGATGCGTTTGCCCGTGGCATGAAAAACAGCGTTGGCGATCGCCGCCGGGATGCCCACCATGCCGAGTTCGCCCATGCCCTTGACACCGAGCGGATTGACGACTTTATCCTCCTCCTCAACGAATATCGTTTCGATCTCCAAGACATCGGCATTAACCGGCACGTGATAGTGCTGCAAATTCGGATTCATAATCCGCCCGTAACGGTGGTCGATTTCAGTCGCCTCTTGCAGCGCCATACCAATGCCCCAGACAACGCCGCCGATTTCCTGGCTGTGCGAGGCCTTCGGATTGATGATCTTGCCGCAGGCAGTCACTTCAATGGCGCGCGTAACGCGGACAGTCCCCACATCCGGATCGACCTTTACTTCAATGAACTGCGCGCCGTGCGCCAACGTCGCATACTTCTGGCGATCCTCTGAGGGACGAGACTCGAATGTTTCCGTGATTTCGGTGAGACCGTTACGCTTCATCACTGCGGAGATGTTGACGGAACGATCCGGGTCGCTTATTAGTCGCAGTTGCCCGTCGAGCATCTCGACATCGGAGGAGGCTGCCCCCTTGAGCGGAGAATTCGGTTCCTGGTTGGCGAGGGCGAGCAACTTCGTGCCGATCGCCAGAGCCGCCCCGCGCACCGCCGAGCCGACGCTCGCCGTCGTCCAAGAACCCCCCTGCGTCGGTGACCGAGGCAACTTCGTGTCGCCGAGTTCAAATTTCACCTGCTCCAACTTCAGCCCCAGATACTCGGCAGCGATCATGGTCATCACCGTGTAGGTGCCAGGTCCGATGTCGCTGGTCCCACTTGCGACTTGCGCCGTGCCGTCCACCTGCAGCGCGATCCTGGCAGCAGCAGGCATCTGGAAAGCGCCCCAGACCCCGGTCGCCATTCCCCAACCGACGAGTAGCCGTCCGTCACGCATCGATCGGGGCTCGGACTTGCGATTCTTCCAACCGAATTTTTCCGCGCCCAGCCGGTAGCACTCCCGCAACGCCTTGCTCGAAAATGGCTTGCCGCTCTCGGGGTCTACTTCGGCATAGTTGATCAGCCGAAGTTCGAGGGGGTCGATCGCCAGCGCGTAGGCCAGCTCGTCCATCGCGCATTCGAGCGCGAACATACCGCTAACGGCCCCCGGTGCGCGCATCCAGGTCGGGGTGGCGAGGTCCGTGTCGGAAATCTTCAGCGGCGCGTAGAGATTCGGGCACGCGTAGACTTGGCGCGTGAAACCCGTGGTGTCGTCAGAGAACTCCTCGATGGTGGAGGTGTTGTGTACGGCTTCGTGAATCATCGCCGAGAGCTTTCCCGATCGCTCCGCGCCGAGCGCAATCTTCTGAATCGTGTGCGGACGATAACCGTGGCCGGTGAACATTTGCGTGCGCGTATAGACAACCTTGACTGGGCGCCTGAGTTCGCGGGCTGCCATCGCTGTCAGCGCCGGATAATAGTTCGGGCGCAGCGACGATCCAAACGCCCCGCCGACGAAGGGCGAGACCACACTCACGTTTTCCTC
The DNA here is from genome assembly GCF_036702495.1 of Microcoleus sp. C2D2. Taxonomy (NCBI): domain Bacteria; kingdom Bacillati; phylum Cyanobacteriota; class Cyanophyceae; order Oscillatoriales; family Microcoleaceae; genus Microcoleus; species Microcoleus sp. C2D2. The sequence continues at coordinate 15,686 of NZ_JAUBTO010000112.1, forward strand.
CGGCAGGCCGAAGCTCGAAGCCAAGTGTGTGCGGACGGTATAGACCCCCTGCGTCTTGTCGAAGACCGTTAGCTTGTCGCCTTCCCAGACCGCGATCGCCGCGTGCGGCTCCATGGGGTTGTGGTGCTCGATCGGGATGCGGTACTCGGCCTCTACCTTCACGGCCGCTGCGCGCATCGCCTCTTCGGGATTACCGCGCCGCTTCGGAGGCGGCTCTTTAGTGGGGACGCGCGCGATCGATCGCACCGCCTCAGTATCGGTCATGTGCTGCTGTGAGTTGTAGGAGACTTTAACCAGACGTGCCGCATAACGTGCCTGCTCGTATGTCTCGGCGACGACGAGTGCCACGGGCTGCATATTGAAGAAGATTTTGTCGGACTGGAGCGCCCGAAACGACTTGTCTTCCTCCTCGGCGGCGCTGGGCGGGGACTGCTCCGTGGAAGACTTCAGACCAAGCTTCGGTGCGTTCAGGTGCGTGAAGACGCGAATTACGCCTGCTGCGCCTTCAGCCTCACCCGTGTCGATCGATTTAATCGTGCCCTTTGCTACAGTTCCCAGCACGATAAAACCGTAAGCGAGATTGGGAACCTGGAATTCCGCCGCGTATTTAGCCTTGCCCGTAACTTTGGCTGCGCCGTCCACGCGGCTCATTTCTTTTCCGATGTATCTTGCCATTTCCTTTATCCTCCCTAATATCAAATCCGCCCTTCATCGTCCTGTATTCATCTCTCTCTTCTCTTCCTCTGCGTTCTCTGCGTTCTCTGCGGTTTAATCATTCCAATCCAACCGGAATTGATATTAGGCCGCACCGCTAGTCAACGCTTGCTGCAAAGCCAGAACAATGGCGCGTTTTCCGAGTTCGACTTTATAACCGTTATGTTCAAGCGGTTTGGCATCTTTCAGAGCCGCTTCGGCAGCAGCCTGAAAAGTTGTTTCCGTCGCAGGTTTGCCGATCAGAACTCTTTCGGCTTCGGGCGAACGCCAAGGTTTATGCGCCACGCTGCCCAGAACAACGCGTGCCTGTTTGATGGTGTTGCCGCTTGTTTCTAAAGCAGCAGCCACGGCAAGCAGTGCGAAAGCATAGGAAGCCCGATCGCGAACTTTGAGGTAATAAGACTTATTGGCGAAGTTATTCTTCGGCATTTCGATCGCCACGATCAATTCCCCATGCTGAAGATTGTTATCTTTTTCAGGCGTGTTGCCCGGCAAGCGATGAAAATCCTGAAGCGGGATTGTGCGTTCTTGCCCGTTCGTGCCGCGAATCCTCACCACCGCGTCCAGCGCATAAAGCGCATTCGCCATATCGCCCGGGTAAGTCGCCACGCATTTGTCGCTGTAGCCAAAAATGGCATGAATGCGGTTGAGTCCCTGAAGCGCTCCGCATCCGCTGCCGGGATCGCGTTTGTTGCAGGGCATAGCGATGTCGTAAAAATACTGGCAACGGGTGCGCTGCATTAAATTTCCCCCGTTGGTCGCCATATTGCGAAGCTGGGCGGAGGCGCCGGCTAAAATCGCCATTGACAGCAGCGGGTAATTTTGCCGGATGAGCGGATGGTTTGCCGTGTCGGTATTTTTGGCTAAGGCGCCGATCGAAATTCCGTTCGAGGTCGATCGAATTTCCGCCAGATTCAAACCTGAGATGTCAACAACTTCGCTGGGACGCTCGACGTATTCTTTCATCAAATCAATCAAATTTGTCCCGCCTGCGAGAAACGTTGCCGTTTGATTCGCGGAAACGGTGCTAACAGCGCTTGCGGCATCGGTGGCGCTGGAATATTTAAACGGTTGCATCGGCTTTGCCCCCCTCGTTTAATAATGCAACGGCAATTTCTTCATCGCTCGCAAAATGCCAAGCCTGGGCTGTTTCGCGCCCGGACTGAACTTCTCTGATTGCCGCAACGATTCCCGGATACGCGCCGCAACGGCAAATATTGCCGCTCATGCGTTCTCTGATTTCTTCATCAGAGAGTGCTACATTCTGCGTGCTCGTCCGCAAATTGTTAGTGGCGTGACTCGCCTCGCCGTTTTTGGCTTCCTGCAGCAGCGCCACCGCCGAACATATCTGCCCCGGCGTGCAGTAGCCGCACTGGAAGCCGTCGTGTTTGATGAACGCCGCCTGCATCGGATGAAGATTGTCGCCGTCAGCGATCCCTTCGATGGTCGTCACCTCTTTCCCCTCGCAACTCGCCGCAAGTGTCAGACAAGAAAGCACGCGGCGCCCGTCAACGATTACCGTACAAGCGCCGCACTGTCCTTGATCGCATCCTTTTTTGGTGCCGGTCAATCCCAGTGTTTCGCGCAGGGTGTCGAGCAGCGCCGTGCGCGAATCCACTTCCAGGCTTTGGGTCGAGCCGTTGATTTTCAAAAGAACCTTAACGGCGTTTTCAACCCCAGCGGTTTGGGCGAACACCGCGTCGGGCGCAGCGGCGAGGGTGGCAAAGGCCTCCTCTTTAGCCAGCAGGTGGAAGGCGAAGGTGCCGAGTAGGGCTGCCATGCTTTGCCCCAAGAATTTGCGGCGAGCAGCGCCGGTAATACCGAGTTGGTCGAGCAGTGTTTCTTCGTCCGCGCTGAGCTGCGAATCGCTCTCGGTTGAACTGAAATCTTTGCGTTCTTGATTATCGTCCATACTTCTCCTAGCAAAATTCTCAAACAATCCCTGGACAAGTGTTTGTTTTTCGCGCCGACTCTTCTAACGCTCTGGGGCGCGTTCGTTTGCGCATCGACGGGAGATCGGTCAGTCCAAACCTTTCTCCTTAAGAAATTTGGACAGAAGATCCGCGATCTCGGGGTTGTTCAGGTCCGACATTGGGAAGTGGGTGTTGCCGCGGACTCCTACCTCGGGCAGGTGTACGAGGGTGACGTTGCCGCCCCGCTTGTTCACCGCATCTCGCCACGTTCTGGCCATCTCCAGAAAGACGCGCCACTGCTCCTGCCCCGGGTTCGCGCTCGGCTTCTCGGGGATGTTGTCGCCGTAGTAGATGACGATCGGTATCTTCGTAAGCTGCATGAACTCCGATAGAGGTACGGTGACAGCGCTCAGCGCTCTGCCGCCAAGGGTCATGGGTTGCGGTGCTTCTTCCTGGGGAAAAGGAAAGTCGAAGCCCGGCTCGTAGGAGACGATGGCGCGGACATTCCTGTTCTCGATCGCCGTGCGCCAGCCTAACCCGCCACTCTGTGAGTGGGTGACTAGAATGCTCGGCCCGATCTTGTCGAATAGTGCCGAAACAGCCGACGTATTCACTTGCACGTCGTATGGGCCGGTGTTGGGTACCATCTGCCGGAAGAACTGGTTGAGCGCCTCCTTGTCACGCGAGAACTGCACGCCGGGGTATAAGTTCGGCCAGACACCGAGCCGGAAGATGCCGAACCAGAGCTGATCGTCGGGCGCGGCCGTGATAGCGATCGGCTGCGTTGCGCGCGCGGCGCGACCGCGCCGCGGCTGGTCGATCAGGTACACCGGGAAGCGGCGGCGCAGGAAGATGTTTTGGAACCCCTCGCGCCCGTCCGGGGTGGTCTCCCACGTCTTAGCGGACTGCCCGTGACCGTGCCAGAAGACGAGCGGAAGTTTCCGGGCATTTACCGGGATCTGATAGAAGACGTAAGCGTGGTCGCCGTGCAACGTTTGTCCCGCAGGATCGAGTCCGGCTGGGTTGTACGCGCCCTGCTTAATAGGGTCGAAAGTGCCGGGAGCGGTGGTGACTGACCCGCCGACAGCGAAGCTGCCTTGCTCCTGGATCATCAGCAGCTCTGGCTTGCTCTTTTGGGTTTCTTGTGCATTCGCTGAAGAAAAAAGGATTGCTGCCATCAGCCAGAGCGCGATGAAAGATTTCCAATACTTCCTGCTCATAGAATTTGCACCGGGACCCCTGAGCCCCGAGAATTTAAGGTTACTCTTTCCGGGTTCCTGCTTTTGCATAATTTCTCCTGCGATATGCCCTTCCCGACTCATTTCTTCTCGAAAACTTCCCTAGCCACGGCGATGGCTGTTACCGCGTTAGGCCAGCCCGCGTAAAACGCTAGGTGGGTGATGGTCTCTATCAACTCCTCCTGCGTCACGCCGTTTTCGCGCGCCCTGACGAAGTGTGAACGGAGCTGGTCCGGTCTGTTCATGGCAATGAGCGCGGCCACCGTCACCAGGCTGCGATCGCGCTTTGATAGCTCAGGACGTTCCCAGACATCGCCGTAAAGCACGTCGTCCGTCAGCTCGGCTAACTTGGGGGCAAAGTCGCCTATCGCTCTTTGAGACGGCCGAGGCTGCCCACCTGGCGCGGGCGCAGCCGTCCCTTGAGCACGGAGCGGAGCGCCGTACTGCGCGTCACTGACGTTCTCCATCCATTCGACGGCACGGCCGTCGAGCGCCTCGGAGATAGCGATGTGAGCCATAGAACTGTTGGGCGCGGCCCCGTGCCAGTGCTTCTGGCCGGGCGGAATCCATACCACGTCCCCCTGCCGAATCTCGTCCACGGGATCGCCCCAGCGCTGCACCCGTCCCGTGCCCGCGGTCACGATCAGGACTTGGCCCAGCGGGTGGGTGTGCCAATTGGAGCGTGCGCTAGGCTCAAACGTGACGAGGGAGCCGGACGTGCGTGCAGGGGCGTTCGCCTCGAACAGAGGATCGACGCGCACCGAACCCGTGAAGTTTTCGGCTGGTCCCTTCCGCGAGGGCACAGAGCCGCTTCGCGTGATGTTGATTGTCTGCGAATCTTGCATTGGCGCGGTCTGGGGAGCACCGGACCCCTCGGCGGCTCCTGCCGGATTTGCTTGGGCCGAGGCCGAAGCGAGCAGAGAAAGCGATATGACCGTTGCCGTGAACAGTTTCATCGTTTGAATTCCTTTGGCTACCCCCAATTGTAGAGATCGAACACTTAGCGCCTGCTCTATCAATAGGGATGAATTTTTTAAGAAGCAAGGTTCGCCTTGATGCCCTTTTGGTTGTCAGTAGGGGAATCTCTTGCCCAATCAAAACTGAGTTTACTTTTGTATAAAAATCCAGAATGCTTACAAGAAGCCGAAATGGTTTTTCATTGCTTTTGCTTCATTCTAAGAATCCTCAAGGCCAAGCAATAGAACGATCGTCTAAGATTGTTGTACAATCCTCCAAACTTAGAAATGAACGCTGCCAAACCGAGTGAAAAGTCCGATATCGATTTAATGAACAACCCGCAGGCAAAGCGCGAGGCAGATAGAGCGCAAGCCCACAGAGACGAACTGACCGAGCGGATTGCCCAGGCGATCCGTCATGATGGGATGATTGAGCCGCTCAAAGGATTGTACTTCAACCGCTCCTCCTCACCTTCGGAATGCGTTCATAGTGTCTCTATCCCTGCCTTTTGTGTCATTGCTCAGGGCAGCAAAGAAGTGCTTCTGGGCTGCGATCGCTATCAGTACGACCCGATGCATTATCTGCTTGCTACGGTCGAACTGCCGATCGCCAGCCAAATTCTGGAAGCGTCTAAGGCGCAACCGTACCTTAGCCTTCGCCTCGATCTCGACCCGACTCTTGTTGGTTCAGTCATGGTTGAGGCGGGCGATCCCTCACCGCAAAGGGATGCCAATGTCAAAGCGATTGACGTAAGTCCGTTGGATGCAAATCTTTTGGACGCTGTGGTGCGGCTCGTCAGGCTTCTAGATTCCCCTGCTGAAGCTAATGTTCTGGCACCGCTGATTAAGCGGGAAATCATTTACCGACTCCTGATGGGAGAGCAAGGTAGTCGGCTGCGTCATATTGCAGTTCTGGGTGGCTCTACCCACCAAATTGCTAGAGCAGTCGATCGACTTCGCAAAGACTTTAACCAGCCGCTGCGGATTGAAAGCATCGCACGAGAGCTGGGAATGAGTGTATCGAGCTTCCACCATCACTTCAAGTCTGTCACTGCCATGAGTCCCTTGCAGTTCCAGAAGCAACTGCGACTGCAGGAAGCTCGCCGTCTGATGCTGGGGCAAAACCTTGACGCTACCAGTGCTGCTTACCGTGTGGGTTATGACGATTCCTCGCACTTCAACCGAGAGTACAAGCGGCTCTTTGGTATACCACCGATGCGCGATATGGAGCGGCTGCGAGAAGCTGCTAGGCAGATTGCGAGTTCAACTTGACATCCTTAAGATGCCCTTAAGACGGTGGAAGATGAAGATGAGGAAATTCCGTTTTAAGCCAGGACTAAGGCAAGCGTGTCACACTTAAATCTACTTGTAAGGATTTAGTAGATTACCTGCATCCTGCCGACACTCCTCAATATAATTTTTTAAAGTAGCTAGGGAGTTCTCAGGTGTTGATTGAAGCCCTGAACCAAAAACACTCTTAATTGCTGTATCACATTCTCGAACAGAAACAATGAGATCCCTAATAGTCTCAAAGCCATCGGCTTCAATATTTCTGAGAACAAGTTGCTCTAAGCACCATAATCTATGATTGAGAGATTCTTGAATGATAGGTAAGTTAACTTTTGCTAAGGCTTTGATGAATCTTTTATCTCCCGTAAAAATCTGAGCAGATTTATCTTTTTGGAGAATTTGTATAGCATGACTTGTGAGAATGGCTTCACCTTTATCGATATTTTCAATATTGGATAATTGAATAAAAATTTCTTGGTCAATATCAGATTCAGATATTTTTGGTAAAGCCTTAGTAAGGTAAAGAACTTGTTTATAATTAATCAGAGAATCTTCTGGTTTTCGACTTTTACCTGCTTCAAATTTTTTCCAATCTCCTTCAAATTTATATTGTGCCGTCTCTAGGATATTAACTTGCTCAGAACTAGCATCAAATAATTGAAGAGTCTTATTGAATAGCTGGAATGTAGCAAGCTTTTTGATGATGTCATTATCGATGCAATAGATACAGCTAGACAAAGCTATTCTCCTAAAATCTGGTCTAAGTAATCAGCATTATCGTCACTTAATTCCTCCCAATTTAGATGCTGCTCTAAAAATTTGTTAATAGTCTTGTGTCCTTCTTTAGCAGGATTGATTAAATTTACACATCCCATAGACAATGCAAAATAATCTTTATTATACCAGCCATAATTTAAAGCTAATGCAGATGGATCAATAGTTGAGTCACTTTGAAGAAGTTGAGTAATTTTATTCTTTAGGTCTTTTGCATTCTTAAAATTTTTCTTGCCGACGGAGTTGTCAAAACTGTTGACTAGCAGTTTAACTGCAAACTGATTGCTATCTTTTTCTTCTCGATCATCACAGTCTTGCTTAATATCATCATCAATCAAAATACCTTCTTGAATATGACCAAGGGCGAGATGACCCAGTTCATGGGCAAGATCGAATGCTAGACATACGGGTTGTGTCTTACCACTACTCAAGACAATCACGGGATGATCGGCTTGCCATTGGATCGTGCCTCTAATTTTGCGGGTATTTTTAGGGTAATTCTTAAAATAGACAACAGCGATACCATGTTCCCAACAGTAATCGAGCAAGCTGTATAAAGTGACTTGAGGATGTTTGGCAACTATCTCTGAACGAACTTGATGAGGGTCCGATGGGATGGGCTGAAATTCGAGCTTTATAGTATCAGCGACGACTTCCGCAACCCGTGAGGCAAGTTGATGGGCAACATCAGGTACGTCTGCTTTATCCTGTTGATGGTACTTGAACTTGGTATGGAGTAAGGGCTTAAACTGAGGCTTCTGATTCTCGGCTAAAAGACTTTTGAGGTCTAGGTGCAGACGTTGGGCAATATGACCAGCACCCTCTAGGACGGCGACGGGTTTATTGTCTAGTTCTTCATTCCACCAACTGGGCAAACCTTTTTCTCGAACGAAACGTTTTGAGAAACCGATCGCCGAGAGTTTTTTATAGAGAACAGACATTGATAATGTTTGTGTCATTGGCTTGCCCTCCGTATGAGAATTCGCGTAATATCATTGTAACCTAATTCCCTAGAATTTGGCTACTAGATTTTTTTTATAGCGTTAATCTCTATCCTACGACCGAATATTTTTTTGCAAAAGTAACACCAAATGAAAGTTACAAACCCGAACGATTCCGCTCGTTCCTGTCGTCTTGGCAACCTAACACTTGTCCCATCTACCTATTTCCTAGTCGCCACCGCTGCGCCTTTGCGGTTTATTTCAATCACCTATATTTGAGGAAGGTGGGCAAATAATGCCCACCAGAATTCCTACTTCCCTACCGTGAAATACTCATTCTTAGCATACACGCTAATAATGCAGTCGCCCACTTCAAAAAACATCCCCTCTTGCTCATCTTTAGAAAATTGCAAGTTGCCGTATTTAGAATTAATTTCCTCAGCAGTCGCCGCTTTTGCCTCCATTTCATCCGGGATAAGTCCGGTAGAACCGATATAGAAAACCAGCGGTGAAACTTTTTCCCTGTACACTTTTTCCGCATAAGCGTCCAGTCGCTCATTCGCATTAGCTAAAGCAGCGACAAATTCGTCTCGCTTGACATCTTCTCCCTGCCATTTCGCTTGCAAAAGGCGCAGCAAACTATCTGCACCCACTTTCGCTAAAGTAGCGCTAACAATTCCGTTATCCTCCAACCCCAAAAACTCATCGAAAATCAGTTTCATCAAGTCGTCAACTTTGGTGATTTTTGTTCGGGATGACAGCGTTTTGTGTGCGAAGACAACAGGCTCATCTAAGCTTATGTCAAATGTCGGTTTGGCTAGCTTTTCGCCCGTGTTTTTGTGGTAAGCTTCATAAAGGCGATCGAGAAATTTGTTAGCAGAGTGCAATTTGCCGAAGTTGAGGATGTTTTTGCTGCCGATGTCGATTTTGTAGCTGACTCGCGAATCTACTGAACCGTTGGCGATCGCACTTTTTAAATCTGTGTATTCCGTCGTCGTCGGAAAGTTGATGTAAAGGTTTTTTGACAGATAATGCTGTTTCAATTCTTCCAATTGTTCCGCAGTGTAAGCCTCAGATTCCTCCTTCAAATGAGCCGAGAGGATGCTAGAGAGAATTTTGATTTCTGCGAGTTCCTCAAACACTCCGTCAAGGCTGCCGTAACGCCCGTCAAAAGGCACTAGCGGCAAATTCTCTAACTTAATATCGTACTCGGAACGGAAGTCAAATTTTTGCACAGGCGAACCGTCTTTTTCAAGGACACCGCATTTTTTGAGCAAATCAAACACTGGTTTGCTGCTGATTTTGGTTCGCAGCGACTTAATATTAACTTCGCCGTCGCTGACAATAGTATAATTGTTGAAAGTATTGAGGTCTGTAACTAGAATTCCCGCCACTTCGGCGATTAAAGTTCCATCCTCAACTTTTACCAGCTTAGCTTTTCGGGTAATCAGCATATTGATGGTAGCGGTATTTTGATTGATGGTAAATGAACCCATTTGCACGTATTCGCCACCATCTAAGAATTCTGTTTTCAGCCAAGGCTTGACAAAGTTGCCGTTTTCGTCTCGCTTTCCCTCAATTCGCTTCAAACCTTTTCGCTGATAATTTTCTTGCAAGTGTTTCAAGTTGATGATGATGCTGTTGCTGTTTTCCTCCAATATCTCGATCAACTCCAGCAGGGAAATTTTCTCGCTGACTTTTACCCGATCGCCAATTTCATGATTTTTCAACACCTCAGGCGCAAAAACAGCCTGTTCCAAATCTTCCGTAAACTCCGCTATTTGGGCATTTGTCAAAGCTTTCGCGTGTTTTTCCGTCAAAGTAGCGTCGAAGGTACTCGCCAGCGCATACTTAGCCGTATTTAAATTGCCGTCAGCGAGGTTAGCTTTCGCAAAAGCAAACACCGACTCATCAGTTTGAGCAACGGGAACATCTAGCTTGTCATACTCATCTTTGGCGACTTTCTGATATTTGTAAAAAAGTCCCCGATCCTCTGCTTTCAGCCCGCAGATTTTCAGCGTGCTCGATGAACCGTTGATTTTCTTGCCGCTTTTGGAAACAAAAACTTGATAATCATATTCCTTAATTAACGGTTCTTCCAGCGCAGGTGCAACGGAACTGCCTAACAGTTTTGTGCTGTCGTAAAGAGCATCATAAACCATTTTGACTTCGCCAGCGCGGATGCAATTCCCCGATAACGTGTTGGCGATTTTGGAGAGCAGTTTGAAGTCGGCAGAGGCATAGGATATCGTGTTGGCAAACACATCCATGTCTTTGAGTTCTTCGCAAATTTCCCCGAGTTTTGCAGCTTCGGAATTGGCACTTGGGTCATTTGCATAGCCGTCTGTGTGCAAATTGATCGCTGTCATTTCTCCCGCTTTAACCAGAGATTTAGCGAGTTGCATCGACTGCGATATGCAGGTACTACCAGCCGTGTGGATTTTTTGAATTTCTTTGATGTATTGAGAGTCAAGCTTGAGCACTTCTTGAATGGGAATTCGCTGGAAATGACAAATTACGTCCCCATTGCCAGCATAGGAAATCAGGCTGACAATTAGCTGATAATTGTTGTATTCGTCTAAAGTCAAAAGCTTGATTAGGGTTTCTTTCAGCGGTTTTAAGTCATAATACATTGAGCCGGAACGGTCGATGATGATGATGCTGTGAGCGACGGATTTTTCTGGGATATCACCGGGCTTTCTTTCTAAATTAATGCGATCGACTAGATAGAAGGCCTTTGCGTTTCCGGCAAAATTGTAGAGGGTAAATTTGGTGCGAGTATTGGAGGCTGCTTGGCTGCTGGAACTTTTGACTTGAGATGATTGTTTTGCTTGCCGTGCCATAGTTTTCACCTATGTTGACTTATTCCTCAACTTAATCATGACACGCGCTTCTGTGAATGTCAAGGCCTGTGTGGAAAATTATCTGCGAAGCTGAATAAGCATTAATATTTAGCGCTGCGGTGCAATGGAAAACTGCGGCGCTAGGCTAAAGGTTGGCTGTTTTGGCAAAAGTAGCGGATCTGCGTAAGGATCGCGAATTAAATAACTTACAATTTTAATTTTTATTGTGGGACGGGCGGGACGCCCATCCCACAAACTTGTGGAAGTTATTTAATTCTCATTCCTAAGTCGTTTAGTAAAAATTTAGTCAATCATGGTTTATTTAGAAAATCCGCTGCTCAAACTTTATCTAAATGTGTTCGGATGGGTTGCGTTGGGATTTTTTCTCGGCCGCCTGCTACCGAGAAGCTATTCTACATATTTAGCCAAGTTTCTTTTCTTCTTTGGCACGCCATTGAGCATTGTTGCTTTTATCCGCAGCGCCAATTTGTCTGGCGCTATTTGGATGGCGCCGCTGATAGCTTGGGCGGCAATTCTAGCAGGTGGAGGACTCGCTGGGATTTTGATAAATTTCGGTGTCGGCGAGGAACGTTTCAAGACTCTTAATCCGATCGCCCAAAATAGCCCGGAAAACACTACCGCTTGGAGTTTGCCCACTCAAGGCAGCTTCTTATTGGCAACGATGGTTGGTAATACGGGTTTTTTAGGCATTCCCATCACCTTGTCCTTATTAGGATCGGAACACTTTGCCTGGGCGTTGTTTTACGACTTGCTAGGCACTACCACGGCAATCAATATACTCGGAGTTGCTATTGCTTCTCACTGCGGTAAAAGCGATCGCCCTCAGAGTTGGTTAAGTCCGCTGCGGGCAATTGTTCTGAATCCGGCCTTGTGGGCTTTTGGTGTAGGGTTTGTCTCGCGCAGCTTGCCGCTGTCGGCACAAATCGCAGAATTGTTAACAACAGGCGCTTGGACTGTAATTACTTTAGCTTTAATTACGATCGGGATGCAGTTGAGCAAGTTGAATTCCTTGCACAACCTCAAACAAGTTTTGGCAAGTCTTGCGATTAAAATGCTGTTAGTTCCCTTGGTAATTGGCACGGGATTAACGTTTTTGGGGATCGCGGGCGCGCCGCGGCTTGTGCTAGTGCTGCAAATGGCGATGCCTCCTGCTTTTGGTACTACGTTGTTGGCCGAAGCTTTCAATCTCGATCGCGAATTAGCCGTAACTGCGATCGGCATCGGCTGCGTTAGTTTATTATTCACTATTCCCCTATGGATGAGGTTATTTAATTTTTAAGAAAAATAATAATTTCTCAGTTTAAAACGTTCTTTACTTCAGCGATCGCCATCACAAACATTGAGCGCTCTATGTTATATTGATTAAAAATAAGAATCAGGGGGCTTGGAAACAGTAGGGGCTTCTGCTAGGGAAATAAACCGCAGATAAGGTGAATAACAAGAGTATGCCAAGTAGAAATTTTACATTGACAGGTTATCAAACTCTCGCTCCCCTTTACTCAGGAACTCGCACCCTAGTTTATCGAGCTTTCCGCACTAACGACAAACAGCTTGTAGCCATTAAAGTTTTGCGGAGTAAGTATCCCAGCTTTAGCGAACTGGTGCAATTTCGCAATCAGTACACGATCGCCAAAAATCTCAGCTTGCCCGGAATCATCGAAACCTACAGCTTGGAACCCTACCAAAACAGCTATGCGCTGGTAATGGAAGACTTTGGGGGAATTCCTCTAAATGAATGGATGCAACAAGGGGAAACTGCGCCGACTCTGGGCGAGTTTTTGCAAGTGGCGATCGACCTGAGCGATACATTAGATATACTCTATCGCCAGCGGATAATTCACAAAGACATTAAACCGGCCAATATTTTAATTAATCCGCATACAAAAAAAGTCAAACTCATTGACTTTAGTATTGCATCCTTGCTGCCCCGGGAAACTCAAACCCTGATGAATCCTAACGTCTTGGAAGGGACACTCGGCTATTTGTCTCCCGAACAAACGGGAAGG
>NZ_JAUBTO010000113.1:0-28220 GCF_036702495.1 Microcoleus sp. C2D2
TGCTGGGACTCCCGGGTGACAATAATGCAGCAGTCGCCCAAGTATTTCTTTCATTAATAGATGAAGCTTTTAAGGCCAGGGTAAGCGCATCTCAAAGTCTATTGACAACAGGGTCTTGAGGCATCATCATGTGGAAATAAACAACCAGCGAGAACAGTCAGCATATAGTTATTATCCATAGCAGCCCGATGGGATTTTTGACGATTGCTACGTTTATAAGATTGCTCCAGGTTTAAAGCATTAAGAGCCAGGCGTCGCAGCGCCGTGCTAAGTTTTGTGGTCCGTGACCTGTACGGACGCGACAAGCATCTTCATTCCAGGTAACATCTAAAGTCCAATGCAGACTATTTTCAATGCCCCAATGCAGGCGGATAGCTTGTGCTACTCGCTCGGCATTACATGACAAACTCGTTAAATAGAACTGAACTTCACGGGTAGTTTTATTCCATAGATGTCTGACCCGGACTACCATGACAACACATTGAAGACCGACCCAATCGTTTTGGTGATGTAAAGTTGGCAATTGAGAAAGAGGGACGCACCAACAGGAACGTTTTTCAGTGCGATGATGACCTCGTTCTACCCGTTGGTCATAACTATGGAGCGTACCTTCAAATCCGTGAGATAATTGTTGCTCAAACCAGTTTTTTACTTGGCCGTAAAGTGTAGGATGATTTTCTTTAAGTGCTAAGATATAATCAGCTTGGGCGTGAGAAATTTGAGAGGCGATTGCTGTTTGTGTACCCATGGCATCAATCGTAATAATACATCCGGCCATGTCTAATAACTCTAATAATGCAGGAATTGCGGTAATTTCATTTGATTTATCTGCCACCTTTACTTGTCCTAAAATCAAACGATATTCGCTCGACCAGGCACTAACTAGATGTAAAGCAGATTTGCCTTGCCAAGGATCGTATGAGCCTTTAAGGGTCTTGCCGTCAATGGGAATTACCTGCGCTCCTGCTACCTCAACTATTGATTCTATCCAACGTCGAAAGCATTGCTCAAATACTTTGGGATTAATGCGTTCAAAGACTCGTCGAAATGTATCCGCACTCGGGATACCTCCTGGTAAAGCTAAAAACTGCTCCAACCATTCACCTTTACTTACTCCATAATTTTCCATGTCTTCCCATCCGTTACCTCCTGCAATCACTGACAATATTCCGATAATTAAAATATCTGTTAATACATGAACACGGGTTCTTGCTACACGGGGGTCTTTGATTTGGGCAAATACTAATGCCATTTTTTCTGTCAGTTCAGTTGCCTGAGCTATACTCAATTTTTTTGACCTTTTAATCCTGTGTTTGTCAGAGGTGAAACCTGATGCCATAAGACCGACCTGCTAAGTAAGATAGAAACTTTGTACTCACCAGTCTACTAGATAATATCTCCGCTCCTCAAACGATATCTGTCATTATATAAATGTGCCAAAGAATCTGTATTTTTAACTACCAAATTAGATGCGCTTACCCTGCTTTTAAGGCCCATGAGTCCTGGCGAAAGACGAAGGAGCAACTCACCTACGACTCGTGGGCAACTGATTTCAAAATACGATTGAATAAAGCCCTTGCCACTTGGTCGAACAAAGTTGGTTATGCCGCAGGTTTGTTGCTCAAATCCTTACGAGATAAAGCAAAACAGTGGTGGTATTTTCTGGATGACCCCTCGGTTCCTCCTGATAATAATTTAGCAGAACGTTCCCTACGGCCTTCTGTAACTAAGCGGAAAGTTTCTGGTGGCTCTCGTTCGATGAAACGATTTGAGGAAACGGCTAATCTGCTGAGTGTGATTCAAACCTGTCGTTTTCAAACTCGTTCAGTAATGGCTTTTTTCCGTGATGCTATTTCTGCCCAATATGAGTGACTTGGCTATGCCTGAGCTCATTCCCTTCTTTCAGACCTGAATCCTTACATGCAATTTAAATGCGTGACAGCTTATGCCTATGTGTTGACAGAACTCGAAGGAAACAAACCAGTTGTTCACAAGGAAGCAAGTCTTCACGGGGTGACAACCCCGTCAGAACATAGATAGAATAAAGGACATAGCCCTCATACCCCTCTGAAAAAATGGTAATTTATTACGCCTGATTCTCATTAATTCATTAACAATGTCTTGACTTGCATTCCATACCAATTACCCAACATTGGCCATATAATCCTATCCAGAAACTACTGTGCCGCCTGATCGAGCGCCCACATTCAGTTAACCTACCCACATATTTTTGAATTCCCATAGTCTTAATTTTTTGCCCTTGCAAGATGGCGCAACTGTAGGCAATGGCTATGAGTAATATCAAACTGTTTAAACGCTGATTATTAGCGTGGCTTTTTTCTAGGTTATAACCACCTGTTTTACAATCTTTAAACATCGCCTCTATCCCGCTCCGACATTTAAAAGTATTAATCGACTGCTTTAAATCCCCTAAATTTGTTAACAGATACCAACCTTCATCTTCCTGTTTGGCTCGATATTTGCGTCGCCAATAGCCGCCAATATCAAAAGTGCCAAATCCTTTTTGCTTGGTGACTTTTACGTCTGATAAATAAAAGCTTGTTCCTGGTAGTAAACCTAAGTCAGATAAAAGGATATAATCAGAGTTTTCTGATTGGATATAGCACCCTTGTTTTACTCTAAGAATAAACTTTACTTGCTTGTGACACAGCCAGGATGCCAATTTGACACTACCAAATTCCCGACCGCCTAAAATGATTACTTCGTAATCTGATAGCACCTCTAAAACAGGAGTAATTAAAGCTTGTTGTTCACCGATATTACTACTTCCTTTCTTATCTAGCAGTAGCCAGTACAAGGGGATACTCCGTTTCTCCCAAACTAGACGAGCGCATAAATACATTTTGCGCTCGCCACTGCGTTCTATCGATCGCGAGTTTCAAAGGTTGAGATTTATTAAATTTAGCTTTTAAGATTTCTGTAACCAGTGGAAACCACAGTGTTTTTATGTTCAGAGAGTCTAATTTCAGAAATCTTTGTAGGCTACGCCTCCGACTCTCAAATTGAATCGGATAAGGCCAGAAAGAAGCAGCAAGGTAATACTAACTTGTTTGTGGATCTGTAACATATATACCAAAGCCTTTATGGTCAGGTATTCTGTCGGTTTCAGTTGTTTTTCTAGATGGTTCTGGTAAAATTGAGGAAACATAATTAACAGATGGGGCCACTTAACAATTTCGACCCCATCTTTTTTTAGCTCAGGTTGGGTAAATCCGCCACTGGTGGGGGTTTTGACTCTTGTTGTCACCCCGTCAAAAGCAAGTCGAGAGATAAAGCCAGGAAACTGGTTGCTAGGGTTCACGAACGAATTAGCAATGTCCGTCAAGACGAATTGCATAAGCTATCTAGAAGGCTTGTTGACGATAACCAAGTCATCGTAGTCGAAAACCTTCACGTTAAGGGCATGGTTCGCAATCACAAACTAGCTCAAGCAATGGATGATGTAGGTTGGGGAATATTTGTCAATTTCTTGCATTACAAGCTAGATCGCGAAGGCAAAGTGTTGGTAGAGATTGACCGATGGTTCCCTAGCTCGAAACTCTGCTCAAATTGTCACGGCATCAGGTGAATGAAATGCCATTAGATGTTAGGACATGGACTTGTCCGGCGTTGTGCTACTCATCACGATAGGGATGGAAACGCCTCAATAAATATCAGAGCAGAAGGAATCAGAATGCTATGGGTCTTGGAAGGACTTCTGCTGATGGAGGGGATGTAAGCCCGAAACTGGGACGCAAGTCCAAGTTGACGCAATCCCCGTTGAAGTCAGAAGCTCACGCTGTACCTTTATGTCAGCGCTGGGTAGTTCACGCTGTTATCAAACTTGAAAGGACTTGCTGCAAATCAGAAACTACCCGATCTTGCTCGTCTCCCGTCTCCTGCACCCGATCGAGTTCACCCGCCACCGCTTCGAGCTTTTGGCGCAGCGCGTTCAAATTGTCCTGCACGGGCTGCAACATTTCTTGATAAACCTTCACCCGGCCCCAGAGTTCCGCTACTGCACCTTTCTGGTTGAACAAATTCTGCTCGAACTGCTTGAGTTCGTAGCGTTTCGCCTCACCTTCCCCATTTTGGCGGTTGACATTTGCCTCCATTTGGGATATTGTCTCCCGCACCTGTTGAATTTCGTTTTCCAGTCTTTGCAATTCTTGGCTTTGCTGCTGCCGCTGAGTATTGAGCTGTGCCACGATCGGCGCCAACTCCATATCTCCTCGATCTTGTTTTGGAGCATTAGCAGTACCCAGCCGCCGCCACAGCACCGCCTGATGCTGCTTCAAAACATCTTCCCGTTCCTGCAACCGGAGGCGCTGTCCCACCAGAGTTTCGTTCAACATCTGATAACTTTCCCGTTCATCTGCCATTTCATTTTCCAAAGCCATGCGATCGTACTCGCTAGCAGCTTGAATTTTCCGTTGCAGCTCCTCGATTGTCTCCTGCTGCAGGGTCAACTCCTCCTCTTGATCGTTAACAAACCGGAACACCTTTTCCAAATCCTGTTGCAGGTGTTGCACCAGCCCCTGCAATTCCTCAACGGGCATCTTCTCGAGAGATGACACATCTACTTTCTGCTGCGTACCAGCAGCACCCGAAGCAGATGCCAGCCTGGAAAGTTGCTGGTAAAGATCCTCAACAGCCCGCACCTGCAAAGACATCGACTGAGCCTGGTCCTGCTTAGCGCTGAGGGTACTTTGCTGCCCTTTAAGATCCGCCCGAGCTTGCGCCAAAGCATCTTGAGATTGATACCACTCCTGCCAGCGGTTTTGGAGGCTCTGATTTTGTCGATCGACCTCTTCTTGCTGCTGTTGAGCTATGCTGTGTTTTTGCTCCAACTGCTGCCAGTGCTGATCGAGAATTGCCTGCTGAGCCCCCACCGCACCAAAAGACTGATTCAGTTGTTCCCGCACCCCTTGGGCCGAAGCAATTGCCCCTCCCAGCTTCTTCATCAACTCCTGAATCCTCTGGGTCTGCTGCGGATCGACCACTGCCCCCTGCGGAACCTGAGACTGCTGCTGGGCCAACCGCTGCTGCTCGCCCCGCAACTGTTCCCAAGCCGTCTCAATTTCCACGCGGCTGCGATCGACCTCTTCTCGCAGTCGGTTAGCTTCCTCTCGAGTATTTTCAATTTCCGAGCGCTGAGCCTCCAGCCGCTCCAACTCGTCTTCCATTTGAGCCAACTGCTCTTCGCGGGCTTGCATTTCCATTTCCCGGCGATTGAGTTCCTGACTCGAAAACGTCAGAGAAGCCTTCCACTGTTCAATTTCCTCTTCCTTATCCTTAAACTTGTCCTGCAAGCGCGAGAAATTTTGCAAAATGCTCACCAACTGGCGGGCGGCCTCCTGAATCCGCTGCACTTGCTTGCTAGCGCTCAACTCCACCAGCACCAGCGTGCCGTCGTTAAACTTATTAGCTTCCTCAACTGGGATCGCGTCATCGCCTGGTACGGCGCTCCAATTGTGTTCGCCCCGCTGACAAGCTAGCAGTTTCAGTTCAGCCTTACCGCCACCGAGACCAAAGCCGCTTCTCTGTTTTTGTACTTCCGCTAGATACAGCACACTAATAGTCCTCTGCTTCGTAAAACCTATCCCAACTTACTTTAAGCTACTTAAAGGCTTAAAAGATAAGTGGTGTTTACTGACAACGCTGTTGGGTAGACGGCTAATCCCAAGATAAGTAGGCTATCCCCCGATCGCCAAAGGTTTTCAAGTAAAGATAACACTGCCTGCGATCTTTAGTCAACTTACCTAAAGTAAAGAAGTATAGGCAAGTAAGGATAACTTTTTGCCACTTAAGTCTTACTCGCGTGGTGTCCTTTGCCCAATCCGGGGATAGCATTTTTTCCTAACTATAGCAGCACTCACGCATAGCACTGCCTCACGGGAGAGCGTCCAGAAAGCAAGACCGTCGCCCGAATGGACGAATGAGAGAGCAGTATCAATGTCGCTTAATTAAAGACTAGCAAAACTGCAGGGACTGCCGATCGCCCAAAGCTCAAAAAGGTCAGTCCGTCAAAAACTTTCTATTGATTGTACCAGGCTTTAGTTGCGGGTCGATCGTGAGAAAAGCCAAGGCTTCCTGGGGCAGCGCCATCATCGGGCGGACTAGGGATTTGAACCGCGCTGCCTTAGAATAGGGTAATGACGCGAGCCTATGACGCTCGCTGCAGGCGAGCAAAAAAGTCGATCGGCAGTGAGGGTTTTCCTGACAATTGCCAACAAAGGTTCATTTTGACGGCACCTGATTTTAGGGCTGTGGCAAACCCAAAAAAAAGCTCGATCGCAACTCATCCAACCCAACAGACTAGCCTCAAGTTCCCATCGGGGAGCGAGCGGCACTTGCTGCTGGTAGCAGCGGTAAAACCACAGAATCCTTGGTATTTTGAAGTTGACCTACGCAAAGATGTGTTGGATAAACTGACGGCCGACGAGGCCAAAAACTTCAAAACTTTGGCGCTCGAAGACTTGAACCAGTCGGGAAGGCCAGCGTTGCACACTCGCGCGAGCCCGTGCAATTGTGCTTCGAGGATTCTACGAGTTTAGGCAACAGTGGGAATACAAGGTGAAACTCTACACTTAGAGAATGCCGCGAGTTTCGCGGTTTCAGCTTGTGAACTGGTAGCGCGGCCGGCTCAAGGCAGCAAGTATCGCCCGGAGAGTCAATTCCCAATTGCTCGCTCGGCGCCATCGCGTAAATTATTGACGGCAACTAAAGTCAATCTTTGCGCCAGCACACAGTCTTTCCGAGCTCAGACGCCAACGGTTTTAAGGAGGACACTTTAGCTGCATGCAGGGAAATTTGAGTGAAATTGACATCCGCAGCATCCTGCAACTGATTGAGTTAGGTCAGCGAACCGGAGAACTGTTCGTAGAGGCCTACACCTCCACCGGCAGCAGCACGGGTACTCAACCTACCCAGCGCTCCCTTGCAGGACAATCCTGGTATGTCTTCTGCTTCAACGGTCAGATTATTTACGCTACCCAGAGTGCGGGCAGTTTGTTTCGCTTGCGCGACTACCTGCGGCGCTACAAAGCAGATACCGCCCTCGACAAAATCCAAGTTCCCTATATGGCATCTACCAATGCCCCAGAATACGGCTACCTGTGGGCCCTGCTAGAAAACCACATCCTCACCCCAGCTCAAGGGCGCAACATCATCCACAGCATGATCCACGAAACCCTATTTGACTTGCTCAGTCTCCACCAGGGTTCCTTCACTTTTGAAATGGGCCCTGGTTTGGCTCCTCAACTGACCAGCTTAGAAATTAGCTCGCTGCTGATCAAGATTGTCAAACAGGTGCAGCAGTGGAAGCAGTTTCACCCTCACATTCAGTCGCCCAACCAATGCCCGGTGATTTCAGACCCCTCAGAGTTGCGAGTCGCGCTGCCTGTCAATACCTTTAATACTCTCAGACGCTGGGCCGACGGCCACACTTCGATCCGCCAGATGGCGCGCTACCTCAACCGAGACGTGGTGACTGTCGCTAAGGCAATTTACCCCTTCGTGCAGCAGGGATTGGTGCAAGTATTTTACGAGCCCTCTGTTGCCCCCGCTAACAACAAAAAAGAATGGTCGTCCCCTGAAACCAAGGTTCCCAGAGTTGTCTGTATAGACGACGACAATATTATTCGCAAAACAGTCGAGTCAATTTTAAATGAACACGGTTACGAAGCTACTGCGATCGGCAATCCCCTCCAAGCCTTGAGTTTGGTTTTTCAACTCAAACCCGATTTAATTCTCTGTGACATCGCCATGCCGGAACTCGACGGCTACGAAATTTGCGCTATGTTGCGCAATTCTAGCGCTTTCCGGCAGACGCCGATCGTTATGCTGACGGGCATCAACGGATTTATCGACCGCGTTAAAGCCCGCATGGCCGGAGCTACAGAGTTTTACACCAAACCTTTTGGCGAAAGCGAGTTATTAATGCTGGTAGAAAAATATGTGGGCCCGGGCTACCCTCTGGTGAATCTATCGGAAAGATTATTAGACCGCTCGCTAGAAGACGAATTAGAAGAAAAATAAATGAAGCACCGGTGGCATTATTGGAGCTTTCTTGTACCTGCGGTCGAGACTCGAGTCTCGAGGGCCACAAAGAGAAAGCTCGCGACCACCCGGAGCGATCGCACCCTAAACTAGAATGTATAAATCCGCGCGCTGGCATGAGAGCGTCGGTAAAACTCTGTTCAATTTCTCGACCCAAGTGGGTCTAACACGCTCAAAGTGCAAATATAATATACTTGTTCTCCACTTGCAGCCACTCCGAAAAACCGATGTGCAGAGCTACTCATTGGTAGGTATTTCTGTACAAAGTCCGAGAGTGCATTGTCAGTCTTAAGTCAACGACCTTGGTCTAAAGACACCCTTGCTTCGGGCCTTTGACTTAAATCGCAGTTGACCAGACTCCGTACCTGGCGTACTACGTTAACGGTAAGAGTTTAAAGACCTACCAAGGGATGCTTCGCATAGTTCCTTGAATCGCGAAATTTAGGATTAAATAGATTTATTGAGTTAAGTCAGTGTCCTAGATCGAGTACCGATCGTAAACTTTGGCGCAAGCTAACATCACCCCGCAAGGGAGGCTATGAAAGGGAGCAAACATTATGTGCTCGCGGGTTGCTCCGTTCTCTATGGTAATTGTCAAGCGCGAAAGTGCATTACATTCATTACACCTTTTCTAGCAATCCCCGTGTAATGGAAAGATTCACTCGCGTAATTGTAATCCCCGAGCCGTTTCCCACGAGCGGTCTCAAGAGGCGCTCGGAACCCACTTACCGATTTTTTTTGATGATTGTCGCGACACCCGCCTAGTCAACAACCCGTGGCTAATCCGAGTATCGGTTTAGCATTCATCGCAGAAATTACCCAGAGTTTTACCAATTTAAACGGCGGTGGGAGTACAAAGTGAAGCTTTAGGGGTTCCAAATTAATTGTTCGCAGTCGATTTGAGCTAATTTGTAAGCATTGGTCGCGTGAATTATGGATTGCAGTCAATTATTGACGGAGCAAATCTATTGCCAAGCACCTCCTGCCGTCGCGCCATTCACCCGCTTGGCTCTGTCAAGCTTGGCTGTGTCAAGTTTCGACCATCGAAGTTTCGATCGGGTTCTTCGGGGGCGGGAAACGTCAACAATTTGCTAGAAAGCAGGTGTCAGAATGATGATTAGCGGCAGCCCAGACTTTATATTACCAGGACTAGGCGTAGATCCAGCTCCGGAATTCCAAGAACTAGAAACTCCCGAAGGCGAGCTGCACCTGCGGTTCTACGTTCCTTCGGGGAACGAGTTCGCACTGCCGGCGACAGGGATTAGAGAGGTACTAGCCCCGTCCCCAGACCGCATGACACCGATCCCCAACGTTTCCTCTTTGCTTTTAGGTACCCTAAATATGAGAGGACGAGTGATTTGGGTGGCAGACCTCGGCCAATTTCTGGGAGACCAAACACCTCTGAACACAGACAGACCCGAAATCCCGATCGTGGCTGTGGAAGACCAAGACACGATTTTAGGGCTGGCAGTCGATCGAATTGTGGGGATGGACTGGCTCGACGTTGAGCAACTGCACTCTCAGAACAATGCACCAGACGGCATGATTCCTTTTCTGAGGGGAGAATGGATGTTAGGTGCACAAACTCAGAAAGTGCTCCGACTGCTAGATCAAGTGAAAATTCTGCGCTCGGCGCGGTGGGCAGCGTGAAATCGATTTTAGATTTGCGATTTGCGATTTGCGATTGGGGTCTAACCATCAACAGTCACAGGACTTGAGGCGCGCATCTAAACATTCAATTCAAGATAAAAATCTAAAATCTCAAATCTAAAATCTAAAATCAAAAGAGGGCGGCAAATGGCAACAAGTACCAACTTTCAGCAGGACTACCAACGGGCAGAAGCGGCCTACATGGATGGCAATTTTTCAGAAGCCGCAGCCCTAGTTTATCAATTAGTAGAAGATTTTCCCGAAGACCCCAGCGCTCGCCTGCTGTGCGGACACATTTATTGCTATGGACTGCAACAGTATGAGGTGGCGCGGGAACAGTACACGGTTGTGCTAGGCCTGAGTGACGACCCGAGTTTGGTTGAACACGCTCACAGCGGAATTACCTGCACAGACCAATTTTTATCCGGAGAACTGCCAACGGAAAATTTCGAGGCTTTGTCTGGTGAAACTCAATTGGAATTCTACGCAGACTTATCTCTCGATGAAGGGTTAGAAGACCCGGATTTGGAACTTTTCCAAGGAAATTCCCCATCCCTTTCCTATAGGAGTCAATCGCCAGACGACATGGAAAACGAGGACTTGGCAGACTTGGGCATGAGCGGCTTGGAGTGGGAACCAGAAGACATGGACGTAAGCCCCGGAGCTGTCCCAGATTTAACCTCACGTTCTAACCCCTTTGCTAGCGACAGTAGCGGGATGGCAGCCTACGCTGAGACGTCCGACTCGCTAAACATGGACGAGTTTGCCGACTCGGACTTTGGAGACCCTTTTGCTGCTGATGATGGGGGGTTGGATGCCGATGACGTCAAGAGCAACAAAGTGTCTGAGAAAAAGGCACCTTACTCAGGAGATGTGTTTTCAGAAGCTCCGACTCAGATGCTCAACGGTCAAAGTTTTGCCTCAAAAGAAATCGGGGATTCCTTCGACTCGAACGAACTAGACTCCCCCACCGGATCCTCCGACAATTTTGGCGCACCTTTTGCGGAACTCGATTTGCCAGACGAACTCGACGGTTCCTCCGACTACGACTACCAAACCCCGCCCCAAAGCCTGCAAAATCACGCTCGTAACGCACCGGAGGCCCAAGAGGCAGACCCCTTTGCCGAGGCGATGCCATCGTCGGGTTTCGGGTCTTCTCGACCTCAAAACAAGCAGCCTAATACCGGGTCGGACTACTCGTCAAACTATTCGCTGGCGGAAGACGAAACGCTGTTGATGGGAGGTGCTGTCCCCAACTCTCAAAGTCAAAGGTCGAGCCGGGGACAATTTAATTCGGTCGAGAGAACCTCCGCCAACAGCAACGGTTACGGGGACTCGGACCCCCCGGCATTTGGCTCTATAGACAGCTTCGAGTTAGATGCTTTTGATGACGATGCTTTTAGCGATTCTTTCTCTTTCGAGGAAAACGAACAAGCGACAGCTTTCGGGGCGTCCGAGAAGAGCAGCAGCGGCTGGTCGTCAAAAGCTGCGAACGCTCAAGAACACAGCGACTTTTTAGACGAATTTGACGAGTTTGACGATTTGGGCAATTTGCCGGACTTTGACATCTCAGAAGATGCCAACAGTTCGATGCTGACTAGAGGTAATACCAATTTCGGCAACTCGACCAGCGGCATGATGGGAACGACTGGCAGCAGCCTGGACTTTGACAACAGCGATGGCTCAGCAATTCGGGATGACGAGATATTTACCATAAACGGTCCGGCTGATGCGTCAGTGTCGAGTTTTGCTCCCACAGAAACAGAACCGGTCGATACTTCGGTGACGGTAGAACAGGGGGGACTGGCTTTCTTGGAAAATGCCCCTTTGTTTACAAAACAGTTGTACACGGCAATCGGGGCCGGACTGGTTTCTCTGGTAGCTGTGGCTTTCGTCACCAACATTGCCTCCTATCAAGCTCTGCGGCAAGACAAGCCGGAGGCGATCGTTTACCTGCGCCAAACAGGCTGGGTAATGACCGCAGCAGCAGGCTTTACGAGCTTTTTAACTTCTTGGGGCATCGGCCAGTTGATCGCCAAGCAGGTGCGCAAGTCCTCGGACAATTTGCAAGCTCAGTTCGATGCCGTAGCTCAAGGAACTTTGGACGCTCGCGCTACGGTTTACTCGGAAGATGAATTTGGCAAAATGGCTGCTAAATTCAACCACATGGCGAAGGTCATCCAAACCACGATTAGCGATACCAGGCGCAAGTCTGACGAGCAGGAACAGGCAAAAGAAGACTTGCAGCGCCAAGTGATTCGCTTGCTAGACGACGTGGAAGGAGCCGCCCGGGGTGACTTGACGGTGACTGCGGAAGTGACCGCTGACGTTTTGGGTGCTGTTGCTGACTCCTTTAACTTGACAATTCAAAATCTGCGCGAAATCGTCCATCAGGTGAAGCAGGCGGCTCGGGAGGTCAGCAAAGGCGCTACGGATAGTGCTAAGTTTGCGGGCGATTTGTCTTCCGACGCGCTGCGGCAAGCTGAGGAACTGGCGGCAACGCTGAATTCGGTGCAAGTCCTCACCGATGCGATTCAGCGGGTCGCAGAGAGCGCTAGAGAGGCGGAAGAAGTGGCTAGGGGCGCGGCGGCAACTGCTCTGAAAGGGGGCGAGGCTGTGGAGCGGACGGTGGCCGGGATTTTAGAAATTCGAGAAACGGTAGCAGAAACCACGAGAAAAGTCAAGCGGTTGGCGGAAGCTTCTCAAGAAATTTCTAAGATTGTGGCTTTAATTGCGACGATCGCCTCCCGGACGAATTTGTTGGCCCTCAACGCCAGTATTGAGGCGGCGAGAGCTGGGGAAGCGGGCAGGGGTTTTGCGATCGTGGCAGACGAGGTGCGACAATTGGCAGACCGATCGGCTAAGTCTTTGAAAGAAATCGAACAGATCGTGATGCAAATTCAAAGCGAAACCGGCGCGGTAATGACGGCGATGGAAGAAGGGACGCAGCAGGTTATTGAAGGGACAAGATTGGCAGAACAGGCGAAGCGATCGCTTGAAGATATCATTCAAGTAACTAACCGAATTGACGTGTTAGTGCGATCGATTACTGCCGACACTGTAGAGCAAAACGAAACCGCTCGCGCGGTAGCTTCTGTGATGCAAGCTGTCGAGCTGACCGCTCAAGAAACATCCCAAGAAGCGCAGCGAGTTTCCGGTGCTTTGCAAAACTTGGTGGGCGTTGCTCGTGACCTTTTGACATCGGTAGAAAGATTCCGAGTAGAAACAGCAGAAAGACAATAATTAAGTGTCTACTGCTTTTTTATCGGCTGATTTACTAGCACATTAGTGTGGTAATGATGGCATATAAAAAGCAACCTCGCAGTCTTGAAACCGCTGCGGGGCTGCTAATTCAACACCTAAACAAAGTAGGAGTTGCACAGATGGACGATAACATAGTAGAGGTAATACCGGGCATCTTTGGTGAAGTTCAGCCTACGGGCTGTATTATCTCTACCCTAACCAAATCTAGCAGTGGCTATGCCAATAAAAGACTTCGGATTAACGGTGAATGGAAAACGTTTACTGTCCACCGTTTAGTATTAGAACATTCATTAGGTCGGCAGATCAGACCGGAATACTTTGCTTGCCACACTTGCGATGTCCGCAACTGCATTAATCCTAACCATTTGTGGGAAGGTTCTCGGCTGGAAAATTCTCAAGATAGGTTTAAAAAAGGACGTATTAAAGATGTCGGAAGTACATCGGCGCCGACACCTCAAAAACAACTGCGAGGGATAGAAATAATTCCCGGTATTCGGGCCCAAATACAGCCGAACGGCTGCATGGTTTGTACCTTGGCTAAAAGAAGTGATGGTTACTCGGTGAAAACTATCAAGATTAACGGGAAAAATCAAAGTTTCTATCCCCACAGACTGGTACTGGAACACAAACTTGGACGGCCTGTCAAACCCGGTTATTTTGCGTGTCACAGTTGCGACGATCGCGGTTGTATCAATCCTGACCATTTGTGGGAAGGAACCCCCGCCGATAACTCCCGCGATGCTATAGAAAAAAACCGCTTTCCTTTCGTTCCCGGCAAGATATGTCCTAACCGCAAACTCAAACCAGAACAGGTGCGGGAGATTTGCTATCTTTTAAGTGAGGGCATATCGAAAACACAAATAGCCAGGACATTTGCCATATCTCGCAGTCAGATTATTCTCTTGGCAAGGGGCGAGATCTACAAAGAGCTTCTCTAGAACTACTAACATAGACCCAATACAATAACGATTAAGATCAGGAATAAAACTATGCTACCGGAGCAACAACAGAGGATAATGGGCTACTTTATTGAGGAGGCAAAAGACCACCTCAATACGATCGAACAAGGCTTGCTGAATCTGCAAACCACGATCGAAGACCCAGAACTCGTCAACGAAGTATTTAGGGCCGCTCACTCTGTCAAAGGAGGAGCAGCAATGCTGGGGCTGACCAGCATTCAGCAAACAGCTCACCGACTAGAAGATAGTTTTAAAGTTTTAAAAGAGTGCAGCGTTAAAGTAGACCAACAGCTAGAGTCCCTTTTCCTGCGAATTTTTGACACATTGCAAGGGCTGTTAGAGCAACTGTCGGGGCCTTTTGGGCTGACAGAGGAATTGGCAGAACAGATGGTTCGAGAATTAGAACCAGTATTTGAAGAACTCAACGGGCACTTGGGGGGACTCGTCGGATACAGAGAACACCATGGAGACGAGAGCGGCCCGCTGCTAGTACCCGAACAAGTGATGGCAGGGATGGGAATCGGGGCCTTTGGCTCATCCAGGACTTTGGCGGACTCGGGGTCAGTTTACGCACCTGAGGCCAGAGCAAAAGAAGAAAGCGCCCTGCAGCTAGTATTTGACTCGGACGTGCCGGCGAGGATGCGGGAACTGCTGCAAGAGTTCAAACAGCCCGAGGGGCCAGAAAGCAGGCGGCAACTCAAGAGCATTTGTCGGAACTTGCTCAGGGCGGGGGAGGAATTTGAACTGCCCTGCTGGATACAATTGATCGAAGCTGTATCTAAGGCGATCGGCAACCCAGAAAATACCTACCGCACCTTAGCCCCAACGGTGATCAAAGATATCAAACAAGCGCAAGAACTGGTAGTTTCGGGTCGAGAATCGTCGATCGCACCGAGCGCAAAACTTCTGGCCTTGCAGCCGACTGTTGTGTTTCCACAAACGGATTTTGAAGATTTGCTGGCATTCGCTCAACCGGGTACATCGGGGAAAAATTCGGTTTCTGTTGAGGATGCGGCCTGGGATCTAGTGGCATCTGGGGATTCCCGGGCGGGGGAACAAATGCTGCCGACTATTTCTGGGCTGAATATAGACGAGTTGTTCGACCAACTAGACAGCGGCGAGAGCAATGATTACAGTGGCAGTCGATCGCCCCAGTTCGACGATTCCCCCAGATTCGGAGAATCGGATATGGAGACGGGTGCTTTTAGAGGCTCGACCCGCACCGGCCCGGAAGTGGGCGCGGCAGAACTCAACACTTTAGCTGACTTGTTTGACGGCGAATCGCCGGATCTAGACGACGCTTGGGAAGAAGAAGAAGACCTCGACTATGCGCAGTCTTCTAGGATATCGGCAAGCGGAGTGGTGGGGCCAGACGATGACAATGCCGGCGATTTTGCTGATTTGTTGTTTGACGAATACGATGCCGAAAGTTCGGAAACGAACACGGCGCCTCCGATTGACGACCTGACGAGTTTGTTTGGGGAGGATTTCCTGTTTGGAGACGAGCCAGACGGTTCTGCAGTAGCTGCCGGTCAGGAAAATGGGGGTTTGAGGCCGCCACTAATTCGCAAACAGCTTGAAACGGGTAACGGCAGGGGCGGTTTGGCTCGGCGAGACGGCACGGTAGGCCCTGCCCTGGGACAAGCTGACGAAGATGCTCTCGGTACGCTTTTGGACGAAGTGGCTGCCCAAACTTCTGCTGGTGGTACGGGCGATTCTGATTTGGAGAACTTGTTCGGCGATTTAGGCTTATCTAAGGCAGCGGGTGTGCCGTCCGTCTCTTCGGAGTATTCTGGCAACCCTGACGCTTTCGACGCAGAATCGAAGGAGCCTTTTTCAGGCGGCAATGATTCAGCGGATGCCGTTGCGGTCGCTGGGTCTTCCATAGATGATTTCGAGTTGCTCTCTGAGTTGGGCGAGGACTCGGAGTTGAGCGAGCTGTTGGGGATTACTTCTAATTTCCTTTCTTCAGAAGACGAAGGTGAGGAGAGCGGCGGCGATCGAGATCTAGCTGCTGGCACCGCACAAAATGAGGAAATTGGCAGCGTTCTTAACATGACATCAAATTCTGATTTAGATATCTCTGCAGATGACAATTGGTTAGAAGATGCTTTCGGGCCCGAAGACGAGTCTATGCAATCGGTCAACCTGGAACTGGACGATACGGATTTAGATGCGCTGTTTGGGGATATGACCTCGGATCCGATTTCTGGGGATGAGGAGACTGTGCTGGATAGGGAAGGAGTGGCTACTTCCCGAGAGGCGGCGGATTTGGCAGATCTGTTCGGTTCTGTACCTACGGGTACTGAGTATGACGGGGAAGCTTTGGGGCAAGCCCATGCGGGTTGGCTGAATTTAGATGGAGGTTCAGAATTGCTGAGTGCGGGTGTGGGATTTGATGAGGGCGACTTGGGGAGTTTGTTCTCGAACAATGCGGAGGCTGTTTCCGACAACGGCTTGGCAAATTTGGCAGCGGTTGAACTTGGGGCTTTGTCCGACCGTCCTGATTCGGAAATTTCAAGTTTCGAGTCTGATGAGGGCGTAGATTTCGATTTGTTGGAGGATATGTTTGCCGAAGGCATGGTGCAGCAGGGCGATGCTGGACCGGCGCCCTCGGAGAGCGCGGCTCGGGATGTGGAGGAGTTGTCTGCCCAACCAACCGAGGGTTTCTTCGACGAGGTGGGTGCGGATTTGTTCGATCGACCCGAAACAGATGCGGCTGGGGAGTCAAGCGGCGAGGATGATTTGTTTGACGCGCTGGAAACGGATTTTTCGAGTGGGGATTTAGAGGCGCTGTCTGCAGAATCTCTCGATGGTATGTTTGAGGGCGATGCTGACTTGCTCTCGGCGATGGAAACCGGGGCGACTCTCAACAGTGAAGAGTTGGAGGGTTTTGATGATTTGTTGGATTCGATCGATGCTGAGGTTCTGGTGACTTCGGAACTGAGGACGGGCTTTTGGGAAGGTGACGACGAGCCGGCCTCGGTCGATTCCTCGGAGTTGGAAGAGGAGTCGCTGGCAGACTTTTTTGCCGAGGCCCAATCAGGCGCTGAGGATGCTGAAGGCAATTTTGACGATTTAGAAGCACTGTTAATTTCAGGGGGTGCAGGGGCTGTACTAGCAGCTTCTGGGGGTAGAAATCCGAGTCCGGTAAATACGGAAGTTTTCTCGGATCTCGAAGAACTCCTCAGCGAGAGCGCAACTATGCCGGAAATTCCTGCACCGGCGACAACTACCAGTAAAGCTCCGCCCGCTGCTGCCGAGGAGAGCGACGACGACTTTGGCGATTTGGAAAAACTGCTGGAAGATCCAAAGGACGGGGGCCGCCAAGGGGAAGCCAATATGGGGCCGTCGGCGCTAAACAGATCCAGGCGGAATGCCCGCGCGGGCGGGTTCGGCGACCAGACGATGCGGGTGCCGATCAAGCAACTGGATAACCTCAGCAATTTGATGGGGGAACTGGTGGTCAACCGCAACAGTTTGGAGCAAGACCAAGAACGGATGCGGCAGTTTTTGGACAATTTGCTGCACCAGGTGACGCTGCTGAGCGATGTGAGCCAGCGGACTCAGGATTTCTACGAGCGGAGTCTTTTGGAGATTGCTTTGCTGGCAAACAGGCAGGGACACCGATCGGCCTGGCGCTCTGAGGATTCGGCCCACACCCGGGAAAGTGCCTGGAGACCGGAGGAAATGGACAGGTTTACTCCTTTCCACAGTTTGGCTCAGGAGATTATTGAGCTGATCGTGCGGGTGCGGGAGTCTGCAGCGGACATTGAGTTTTTGGTGGATGAGGCGGATCAGGTGACTCGCCAACTGCGGCAAGTCACGACTCAACTGCAAGAAGGTTTGACTCGCGCCCGGATGAAGCCGTTTGCGGAGACGACGGACAGGCTGTTCCGGGCCGTGCGGGAAATTGCAATTAAGTGCGGGAAGCAGGCTCAGTTGCAGGTTGAGGGTAAGGAAATTTTGATCGACAAGATGATTGTGGATCAGCTCTATGACCCGATGACTCACTTGGTGAACAATGCGATTACTCACGGGATCGAAGCGCCGGAGGTGCGTCTGGCCGCTGGGAAACCAGCAGTCGGCAGGATTACCATTCGGGCTTTCCACCAAGGGAACCAAACGGTGGTTTCGGTTTCTGACGACGGGGCCGGAATTGACCCGCAAAAGGTGAAGGCGAAGGCGATTAAGCAGGGTTTGCTGACGGCGGCTCAGGCTCAGAGGATGTCTCGCTCGGAAGTGTACGATTTGCTGTTTATGCCAGGTTTCAGCACTCAGGAACAGGCGACGGAGTACGCCGGCCGGGGGGTCGGTATGAATGTTGTGCAGACTTCCTTGCAGGAGATTCGGGGAACTGTGTCGATTGATTCGACCATCGGCAAGGGAACTGTGTTTACGATCCGTTTACCTCTGGTGTTGAGCATTTCTAAGGCTCTGACTTGCATTAGCGATCGGGCTCGCATTGCTTTCCCGATGGATGGGGTGGAGGATATGATCGATGTGCCTCGCGATCAGGTGACGACGGGGGCAGACGGTTTGCCTTGCATAGAGTGGCGGGGTTCGATTTTGCCGTTCCGGCCGCTGCGGGATTTGCTCGCTTACAACCGCCATTTGGGCCGGGGCAGTGTTTACGGGTTTAATACTGACGATGACATGATTTCGGTGATCGTGCTGCGGTCGGCTGGCAATTTCTTGGCGGTGCAGGTGGATCAGGTTTCGACGGAACAAGAAATTGTGATCAAGCCGTTGGAAGGGCCCGTGCCCAAGCCGATCGGGATTGCTGGGGCCACCGTGCTCGGGGACGGTCGGATCGTGGCGATTGCGGATGTTCTGGAACTGATCGATTTGGCTACCGGAAGGCTGCGGAAAGAAGCTGGCGGTACGCTTTGGGATGAGGCCGAGAGAGCCACTCAGGAGGCCGAAATCGAGAAGACTGAGCCGACTGTACTGATTGTGGATGATTCGATTACGGTGCGATCGCTGTTGTCGATTACTTTTGAGAAGTCTGGCTATCGTGTGGAAGAAGCTCGCGACGGTAAGGAAGCTTGGGAAAAGATGAAATCGGGTCTGCCTTGCGATATCGTTTTCTGCGATATTGAAATGCCGAGAATGGATGGTTTGGAACTACTTTCTCGGATGCAGAAGGATGCGGTTTTGTGTGAATTGCCGATCGCGATGTTGACTTCTCGCGGTGCTGACAGACACCGCCAAATGGCTTACAGTTTGGGCGCGAAAGGCTACTTCACTAAGCCTTATTTGGAGGAGCAATTGCTTGATGCTGCTTCTCGGATGTTGAAAGGTGAGGTTGTTGGTGCTCCGGTTGTTGTGTAAGGTGTAAATCTGCGTTGATCTGCGGTTAAAAAAGGGGAATTTTTAACCGCAGATGAAAATGGATTAACGCGGATTAACGCAGATAATGTCTAATTCATCTGCGTTAATCTGTGTAAATCTGCCTATATCTGCGGTTGAAAAAATGGAATTTGTTAACTGCAGATGAAAATTGATAGACGCTGATTCACGCAGATAATGTCTAATTTATCTGCGTTAATCTGTGTTCATCTGCCTATATCTGCGGTTAAAAAAGGGAATTTGTTAACCGCAGATGAAAATGGATAGACGCTGATTCACGCAGATTTAGATCGCGCTTTCGGTTTTGGTGGTAGGCTGGGAATGTGGGGTTTAGCGGAAGGGCGATCGAGGTTATGAATGGACGCTGAAGAACTTTTAGAAAGATATGCCAAAGGTGAACGAAAATTTCATAATGAACGGTTAAGTGGGGTAGACCTTAAAGGTTCCGATCTGAGTGGTATTGACCTACAGGGTGCTAATTTGACGGGAACTGATTTGAGTGGCACAAACCTAACAGATGCGATTTTTTACGCTGTTAATTTGAGTCGGGCATCCTTGACAAGTGCAAACATGAGTGGAATACGTTGTGATTCAAGTAATCTAAGTTTAGCAGAACTCAACGGTGCAAATTTGAGTAAAGCAAATCTGAGTAGTTCCAACTTGACTAATGCTAATCTTGACAAGGCAAATCTGACTGGTGCAAACCTAACAGCTACTAACCTAAATAGAGCCTTCTTGTTTCAGGCAGATTTAAATAGAGCTAACTTGACTAACGCTAATCTGACTGGAGCAAACCTGGCTGAAGCAAATTTAACTGCAACAATTCTAAGTGGTGTACAATTCTTAGAGGCAAAGCTCAAGGGTTGTAAACTCAGGGCTGTCAATTTGCAAAAAAGCAATTTGTCAGGAATTAAGTTGATAGATGTAGATTTAAGTGTGGCAAACTTGGAAGAAGCTAACCTTAAAAAAGCCTGTTTCCAAGGTGCGAATCTAGAAAGATCAAATCTGCAAGGAGCAAACTTAATGGGAGCAAATTTAAGGAGAGCCAACTTGAAAAAGGCAGACTTAACTAACGCAAGAATTTATGGCTGGAATATCGAAAATGCAGACTTCACTGGTGCTACAATGCCGGATGGAGAACTCTACCAGCCAGAAACCTCTGACGGAGAAATCTACCAGCCAGAAACTTCGGAAAAATTACCCCAAAAAGTGACATCTATGACACGCAAAATTATTCGTACTGACAAAGCACCGGCACCCGTGGGTCCTTACAATCAAGCCATTGCCGCGACGGGCACTATGCTGTTTGTAGCTGGCCAAATTGCGATCGACATTAGACTAAACGATATTGTCTACACCGACGACGTGGCAAAACAAACCGAACAAGTTATGGCAAATCTCGAAGCGATTCTCACAGAAGCCGGCGCTACTTGGTTGGATGTGGTAAAAACTACGGTTTTCCTCAAAGATATGAATGATTTTGCCGCAGTGAATGCGGTTTATGCGAAATATTTTGATGCGGAAACTGCACCGGCGCGCGCTTGTGTGGAAGTTTCGCGTTTGCCGAAAGATGTGTTAGTTGAGATTGACTGTATTGCAGTTATTTGATTTCATCTTCTTTTAGATGTCAGACTTTTTCCAGAAGTCGGGCATCTGGATATTCTGTTTTTTTAATGTTTTTGCAGTTGGGAAATTTGAATTTTCGGCAATTCTTTCCATTCGGGTTCAATGGGTGAGTAGCAACAGTAGCACACCGCTAAACAGTCGTATTCAGCATTCGGAATTTCAGGCGTGTACTCTTCTACGCGCGAAACCTCCCAATCTCCCCAGCGAACGTGAGTGCTGGCAGCAGGGAATTTAGGATCGGCACTCTCCTTAAATTGGGCAAAGTTTCGCAGGCGATCGCCCGTTTGAGGCAGAGGTTTGTCTGAGTAGTCGTAGTGTTCTGCTAGGATGCTCGTAAGAGCACCCGTATGGGAAAGCAGTCTATCCTCCCATCCAGGGGAAGAAAGCGATTCAGTTTTGAAAACGATCAACCGTTTTGGCATTGATTTATTCCTCTCTCTCTTGTTCGGGTTCGTATGGACTCGGTGGAAACTCTGTCAACCCTTCAAAGACACAATCAACCTTAAGTATCGAATCGTTGGTTTTTTCTCATCGGATTAATTCCCATCCCTGACGCTTGGCCATTCGATCGCATTTCTCTGGATCGGTTGCACTATGACGGCTAATATTCTCTTCGGGATCGTAGCGAGGTCTTGAGGTCATCTTTATCTGCGTTTTTCTACAGACGCTGATGAAAATCCAACCTGCTATCTTCACCTGTAATGTCTGCGGTTTACAAGCCTATATCGTATCATTTATAGTAACTAAGCTGTTGCGGCATTTAAATTGTATGTCAAAACAAATCAAAGTCTTGTGGGGTGGGCGTCCCGCCCGCCCTGAATATATAGTTTAAATGCGCGACAGCTTACCTAAGCATACTTTATATTTTTTTGAGTCCCCGCTCTGCTGGGACTTCATTTATGCAGTTGCGGTTTCAACCGCCGAGGGTAAAGTGCGCGACTCTATTAACTTCTACAGCCGATCGCACAAAGTCGATCTGTCGCTGTCGCGCACCCTACTCCTAAATAAATCTGAAACAATCAGATTTAATCTCAATTAGCAATTAATAATTACTAATTGCCAGTTACCAATTAGCAATTAGCAATTACTCTACAAGCAATTACCAATTACCAACTCTAAACTATTTATTCAGCGCTTCGCGGGCGGCTACCGCTTCGTCGGGATGAATGTTCAAGCGGGTCAAATTAATTCGACCTTTGTTGTCAATTTCTCGCACTTTGACAATCACTTCATCGTTCACAGCTAACTCGTCTTCCACTTTCCCGACGCGGTAGTCCGCTAACTGGGAAATGTGAATCATGCCTTCTTTTCCTGGCAAAATTTCCACAAAAGCGCCGATCGGAATAATTCGAGTTACGCGGCCGACATACACGTCTCCTGCATTCAACTTGCGCGTCATGCCTTGGACAATGTTGTAAGCCCGCTGAGCTTTTTCGCTGTCGTTGCCAGCAATTGTCACGGTTCCGTCGTCTTCGATGTCTATTTTGACACCGGTTTCTTCGGTGATGGCTTTGATCGTTTTGCCACCTGGCCCAATTACCAAACCGATAAATTCTGGATCGATTTTCAGGGTTAGCAAACGCGGTGCAAACGGCGACATTTCCTTGCGGGGAGTGTCGATGGTTGCCAGCATTCTTTCTAAAATGTGCAGTCTGGCCGGTTTGGCTTGGCGGATGGCGGTGGCAATCACATCTAAGGGCAAACCTTTGATTTTCATGTCCATCTGCAAAGCAGTAATCCCGGTGTCGGTACCGGCTACTTTGAAGTCCATGTCGCCTAAA
Source organism: Microcoleus sp. C2D2 (assembly GCF_036702495.1). Classification (NCBI taxonomy): domain Bacteria; kingdom Bacillati; phylum Cyanobacteriota; class Cyanophyceae; order Oscillatoriales; family Microcoleaceae; genus Microcoleus; species Microcoleus sp. C2D2. The sequence continues at coordinate 22,694 of NZ_JAUBTO010000113.1, forward strand.
AAGTCTTCAATTGCCTGAATGTCAGTCAAAATTCGGACTTCATCGCCTTCTTTAATTAAGCCCATTGCCGCGCCGCTGACGGGTTGGGAAAGGGGAACGCCTGCATCCATTAATGCTAGCGTTGAGGCGCAAACTGAACCCATTGAGGTGGAACCGTCGGAAGAAAGGATTTCTGAAACTACGCGAATCACGTAGGGGAAATCTTCTTTGGATGGCAAAACTGGCAGTAAAGCGCGTTCTGCGAGGGCTCCGTGACCGATTTCTCGGCGTCCGGGCGATCGCATCGGCTTGGTTTCTCCTACCGAAAACGGCGGGAAATTGTAGTGATGCAGGTAGCGTTTGTCTTGCTGCGGGTGCAAGTCGTCTCCTAAGTCTTGGGCGTCGCCTGGGGTTCCCAGGGTAGCTGCGGACAAGACTTGGGTTAACCCCCGATTAAACAACGCACAGCCGTGTACTCGCGACGGCAGCACGCCTACGCGACAAGAAACGGGTCGCACCTCGTCTAGCTTGCGGCCGTCTACGCGGACGCCATCTTCGAGGATTTGCTGGCGCATGATTTTTTTGGTAACGTCTTTGAAAACGTTGCCGATCGCCTTGCTGTTGGCGGTGGCCGCTAGTTTTACCGGGTCCTCTTCCGGGAGTTCGGCGATCGCAGCTTCTACTTCATTTGCCTTAACTTCGTCCAATGCTGCATTCCGCTGATTTTTGTCTTGTTCAAATTTAGACAAAATGATGCGGATTGGGGCTTGGGCGCGATCGCGAATAAAGTTTTCCAGCGCCGAGTCTAGGGATGGCCGTTCCTCTACCACCAAATCGATCCCCAGTTCCGCCATAATTTCGCGCTGGGCTTGAATCAAGTCACAGGCTGCTTCATAGCCGAAGTCGATCGCCTCGATGATATCCTGTTCCGGCAATTGGTTAGCGCTGGCTTCCACCATGATTACTCCATCAGGAGAACCGGCTACCACCAGATCCAACTCGCCTTCTTTGATTTCGCTGTAGGTGGGGTTGATGATGAAATCGTCCCCTACCAAACCGACTCGCACTGCCGCCATCGGCCCGTAAAACGGCATTTTCGCCAGCAGTATCGCCACCGAAGCCCCCGTCACCGCCAAAACGTCCGGCGGCACTTGTTCGTCCATCGACACCGTTGTTGCTACAACTTGGATGTCATCTCGCAGCCAGCTTGGAAATAGCGGGCGCAGCGGTCGATCGATCAAACGACCAGTCAAAGTCACTTTTTCGGGGGGACGCCCTTCCCTGCGCAAAAATCCACCGGGAATTTTACCGCCAGCGTAGAGTCTCTCTTCGTAATCCACCAACAGGGGCAGGAAATCAATTCCTTCTCTCCCCTGCGATCGAGTCGCTGTCACTAAAACCGCCGTGTCACCTGACTGAATCAAAACTGCACCGCCTGCTTGAGGCGCTAGTAAACCAATCTTCAGTCTAATATCCCGTCCATCGAAGGATATTGACTTGTCTATCTCTACCATGTAGCACTGCTTCCTTATCTACCACATTCTTTCTCTGTCGGGATCGTAACATTACCACAGGAGGTTTGAGAGTCCGACGCCAAAAGACAGGGATAATCGCCTGGCGATCGACTGTCTGCGTCTGGCTTGTAAGCATTTATACTCGAAATTATTTTTTGCAGTCTCGGGTCGATTCTCCGGTCGATCGCCCGCTAAACGCCTGCCATAGATGGTACGATGAATTTTCATTTGGGAATTGGGACGTTGAAGGAAGAAGAAGGAAGAAGGAAGAAGGAAGAAGGAAGAAGGAAGAAGGAAGAAGGATTTAGTTATCTAGGACAGGGAAGAAGCGGTAAGGTCCGCACGGCTCACCTACATATACAGGTTCTACCTAATTCCTGTCTGGCTCAAAATATCCTTTGTTTGTTGAAAATTTTATTCATAAATCCCATATAAAGGCTGTAGTCATTCTCGCAATTAAATAAAAATATCAGGGTAAAAAAAATGGCAATTTTACACGGCAGTTGGCTACTTGAAAAGGAGAAAAGTTGCTTATTTATTTGGGGAGAAACTTGGCGAAAAGTGGGGGCAATTCACACCGTAGAATCGGGGGTAAATCTACCGCATCCCTTAGCAATGACCGAAGCTGAAATTAAGACTTTCCTAACTTCCTTGCAGCAGTCGGGAAAACTCAACTGGCAATTACCGGAAACCGCAGAAACTCCACCGGAAAAAAGCAAAAAAAATAGGCGGTCGCCCCAAACTCAAAATGTAGAAATTACCGCCAAAAACTCCTCAATTCAAAGGGAAATTCGGGCGATCGCACTTCCCACACAAATCTCAGAATCGAACGCAAATCTGATGCCGCAGCACTCAGCAGCAGCACTTGAGGAACAGGCTAAAATCGAGGAAATTTACCTTTATCCCTGGCAAGTCGAGGGTTTTTGTCTGGACTCTCAAGCAGCTTTTGTTTTCTTGCAATCACTACCGCTTAACAGCACGGAACCAGACTCTTTTGTCGGCTCAGATTTGCGTTTTTGGTCTCATATTGCTAGGTGGAGTTTGGATTTGTTGGCAAGATGCAAATTTTTGCCGGGATTGGAGAAACAGTCCGACGGTTCTGCTATTGCCAAATGGCAACCTCTGTTAGACAGTTCTACAGACATACTCCGCCTCGCCACTTTTGTTAAGCAAATGCCGACGGCTTGCCGAACATATCAATCGAAGGAAGAAGGAAGAAGGAAGAAGGAAGAAGGAAGAGGGAAGAAGGAAGAAGGAAGAGGGAAGAAGGAAGAAGGAAGAGGGAAGAAGGAAGAAGGAAGAGGGAAGAAGGAAGAGGGAAGAAGGAAGAGGGAAAATTATCCGCTCTCCCCACTTTAAACTCAAAATTCAAAATTGAAACCTGACAACTATTCCTCACACTACACTCCCCACAAGCTGCTTAGCGGCAAGTGCGATATTTGACGTGATAAACTAAACCGCGATGAGCCAAATCGAAGGAGTCAACGGTGGCCATGCCGGCACCGCGGGCTGTCATCGCAGCATTTACTCGCATATTTACACTGTCGCCGCAGCGAGACCAAACATTAGCTACAGTGGCTAAGCTATCTCGAACATTGTAGTTAGTTTCCCCGCTCAAATTCCGATTAAAAACTGGACCGCGGGCTCCAGCGAAAAAGTATTCTGCTCGCAGGTTGCCTGTGGTTTTAGGAGCAACGTAGCCGCGGTAATCAGCATCGTAGATAGAAATTTGGTAGCCTTGGGGTACTTTGATGGGAATGCTGAGATTGCAGCTTTTCCGGCTTTCTGTTGAGACATTTCCCTGGGCTGCAAACTTATCAAATAGGATGGTGAGTTCTTGACCGTCGGGGCTGACGCTGACGCTGGCGGAGCGATCGGGGCAACCGCTACCGCCGTAGCTTGCACCTAAAATTTGAACTGCCGGATTAGCAAAGGCGGGGCTGATAGAAGCTGTCATTAATGCCGTAGCTAGCAATAGTTTTACAAACTTCATGGATGTTCTCCTTAATAAGTTAAGTTGTGTGTTTGGAACCCTTTAAGGAATTGAAGCTAAGTTTAGGTAAGCTTCTTTAAACTTGGATTGGGCAGTCTTCATGTTGCAAGATGAAAAGCCTGTCAAGCCAAGCTGATGACCTTAAGTGCATTACCTGTATCGGGTTTTTTCGATTAATGAATTCATCGAAACAATAGGTTTTATGCTGACACTTTCTAAGATTCGTATCTGTTGGTGACACTTCCGGAAGATTTCGGCGGGAAACTCCGGATCTGTTTTAAAGGGCTTGGACGGAGGGCGAGACAGCGAGGCAGACCAGCGGGGAGGCTTTTGGACGCGGATCTGCGTTCCCAGGAAGAGCGCGGGAAGGAGAGGAAACGAGAGAATGACATATTTGTGTATTTTCAAACCTCGCATAGTTAGTGTGGCGCTGCGCCCAAAAAAGGCAAGTGTAGAAGCGAATTTTCTGCGCGCGGTATTCGTGTTTTAAATACGGGTTTGATATAAGTAGTCCTGGACGCAGGGGCGGCTATAAACCGGGTTTTTTTCGCGTCAAGAGTGCGTCCGGGACTGATAAGTTAGAATAAAGCAGATTAATTGTTAAAAAAAAATGAGTGCTAAAGTTACTGTCATCGACCATCCTTTGATACAGCACAAGTTAACTCTAATGCGGCAAACTCAAACGAGCACGGCGAAATTTCGCCAACTGCTGAAAGAGATTGGGATGCTGCTAGCCTATGAAGTGACGCGAGATTTGCCGCTAAAATACGAACAAATAGAAACGCCGATCGCAAAAATGAATGCACCGGTGCTGGCTGCGTCCAAGAAAATTGTTATTATTTCGATTATGCGCGCCGGTCAGGGATTGTTAGATAGTATTTTAGAACTGATTCCGTCTGCGAGGGTAGGACATATTGGTTTGTACCGCGAGCCGACAACTCGGATGGCGATCGAATATTATTTCAAAGTTCCCCAGGATATCGAACAGCGAGATGTTTTAATTGTCGATCCGATGCTGGCTACTGGTAATTCAGCAGTGGCGGCAGTGGATAGGCTGAAAGAAGTTAATCCGAAGTCTATTAAGTTTTTGTGCTTGCTGGCGGCGCCGGAGGGACTTAAGCACTTTCACGAACAACACCCTGACGTGCAGATTTATACGGCGGCAGTTGACGAGTGTTTGGACGAGCACGGCTATATTGTACCCGGACTCGGAGATGCAGGCGATCGGCTTTACGGCACTATGTGAATTCAATAAAATTATTTTGGGCTGTATATGCCAATACATTCGTTTAAAAGTAAGTTTTCTAACATAAGCAGTGGTTTGATAGTGCCAGACAATGTAAATTGTAAGATTTTAATGTCAGGGAAAGCCTATATATAGCAAGGGTTGTAGGATTTTCTTAGGTTAAATTCGTAAATTGCATTATCTCAATGTATTTACTGCATTTTATGGGTAATTTCTCTGCCTTTAGTGTAATTAATCGCAGGAATTAGTTCATAAAATAGATGTATGATGCTCACCGTTTTTGATCGACTACTAACATTTTTTGGACGAGGAAAAAAGAATGGAAACTACAGCACAGAAAGAAGCCCCACTTCAGCCTGTTGAGGAATTGAAAATTAACAATATCAACAGTTTGGAGTTTGAGCTTTGGGCTAAAGCGGTGAAACGGCAGATGATTGCAGCACTCTCCAAAAAGGGCGCGATTTGACATCTCTGGTTTTTTTTTGCGCAAGTTGTGTTAATTAAATTAACAAAATTTTTGTCTGCATTGTTGTCCGATCTCGATAGGAGGGAGGGGAAGAGTTTTGAGATTTCGCCTCTTTCGGAGTTGCGGGAGGGGAGAAGAAAGCATTTTCCTTTTTTCTAGTTTTGGACGCATGGGTGACCCGAAACCGGGTTTTTTTACGAAAATACTTCTGTTGCAATCGGCAGAAACGGTAAAAAAACCCGGTTTCTTGGTTTGACACTCCCCGACCTGAAGGTGCGGGGATTCTAGTTTCACAGTCGTTGCTTGCCTTTGCAGGTCTTACGACCAAC
>NZ_JAUBTO010000114.1:0-28180 GCF_036702495.1 Microcoleus sp. C2D2
GATGTCATCAACCGCGCTAACTTGGGTATGGAAGTAATGCACGAGCGCAACGCTCACAACTTCCCTCTCGACTTGGCAGCGGGTGTTACAACTCCCGTAGCAATGGTTGCTCCTTCTATCAACGGCTAAGTTTTAGTCCTAGATAACAAAAAGCGCTCCTAGAAATAGGGGCGCTTTTTGTTTGGGGAAATAGATTTTATAGGTTTCTTTATTCGTTAGTTGACACCAATGTTTCTAATCGTATGCCGAGAAAACGTCGTCACTTCCAGACTCGCCATAGTTACCGCGTCACAATCCGGTGCAACAATAGAGAGTTTAAACTGCAAGGGCGCGAATGCCGCGAAGTGTTTCTTTATGCCATCAAACAAGCGATCGAGAAATACAAGTTTAAGCTGTACTCCGTTTGCATCATGTCAAATCATATCCACTACTTGATTGAACCGATTCAACCTGATGATTTGCCAAAAATTATGCACTGGGTCAACTGGTATACTACCAGGTGTTTTAACCGGATGCTGAATCGCACGGGACACTTCTGGGAAAAACGATATTTCTGTGATGGCTTTTCGCCTGGGGGCAAGGAACGAGCACTCAACACCTTACGCTACATTCACGGCTACCCCAAAGCCGCAAAGATGCGATCGGGATTTTTTTATGAATTCAGGCCTGCGGCTTGAGGCATCAAGTTTTTCTGATCCATGAGAGTTTTTCACATGAGTGTAGTTGTTTGTGTTTGTCCCGTTGTCGGGCATGAAGCTCAGTCAGTGGGTCTGACGGCTGTTTGCTCTGCGCTCCCTAATACGGCCAAGACCAAGTTCTCACATCGTCCAGCGTCACTGGAATCAGGTCGCTGACATCAATCGTCAACCGGAACACCTTCAGGGCACGGCGACTGTTTTCTGGATCGAAGAACTTCAGCTTCAACTGGCGGCTAGTATAAATCGTTGCCTTACTCGCCCCTAAGATATTTGATTTTTTGTCGCGTTTGCCTACTTGTTAACTAATAACTTCTGACGAATGCCGCTTCTTCTCAATATATTGCTGGTGGTAATCCTCTGCCATATAAAAATTACCAGCAGGTTTGATTTCGGTGGCAATATCTTTGTCGTATTTACCGGAAGTTTGCAATTTGTGTTTGGAGAGGCGAGCGGCTTTTTCTTGTTCGGAATTGTGATAAAAAATCACAGACCTGTACTGTTCGCCTCTGTCGGGGCCTTGGCGATTGATTTGGGTAGGATCGTGACAGTTCCAGAATACATCTAGCAGTGCTTCGTAACTCACCTGCGATCGATCGTACTCTAGCAGCACGGCTTCAGCGTGACCGGTGACTCTGGCGCAAACGTCGAGGTAGCAGGGATTGGGCCAGTGACCTCCGGTGTAGCCCGCAGCAGTCGAGACAACACCCGCAACGGCGCGAAACTTGTGTTCCACTCCCCAAAAACAACCGGCGGCAAATGTGGCTTTTTCCATTGTGTTACTCATGGTATTGGGAGAAAACTTGGCACTAGGTTATGCTTGACATATCCCCATCAGTGTGCATTCCCAAACTAATCGCGGCTGTACGTAGTTTAGCAAATATTGTCGGGCTTTTTCCAAGGGTTCTAAGGGCGATCGATTAATTCCCCCTGCCAAAAATTGCTGCCAGTAACAGTGCTGTAAATAATCGATTAACCACAACTGAGATTCAGTATCTAAAGTTTTATCAATTTCCTTGGCCAATTCCAAAGCAGACCGCAGATTTTGAGGCAACTGCTTCACCTTTTGCAGCAAATCATCGGGTATTGATTGCAGTTGCTGCCAAATAGCAATTGCCTCCCCAGGACTTCCCTGAGCCATCCCCATTACCTCGGAATGCGATAAAATCTCCGCGAATCCCGCTTGCTGCAAAACTTGTCCCATTGCTTGGGGATTCAGCCGAGAAAACTGGATTTTTTGACAGCGGGAAATCAAAGTTGGCAGCAAAACTTCCACGGTCGGAGCAATTAAAATTAGCGCTGCTTTTCCCGGTTCTTCCAATGTTTTCAACAAGCCGTTAGCTGCTCCCTCACCCATTGTTTCTGCCTGTTCCAAAACTACGACTGAACGCGCAGCTTCTAGCGGTGGGCGGCTGAGAAATTCACCGATTTCTCGAACTTGTTCTAAGCGAATTTGTGGCGGTGCTTTCCGCTTTAAACCGGCTTCCTCTGCTTCCTTGGTCGAAAGCCGTTTACCTTGGTTAATGTAAGTTGGTTCAACCCAAAGTAAGTCTGGATGATTTCGCTGCCTCACGCGATTTTGCACGGAGGTTATCGAGATCCTTTCGGGAAGATTGGCTGAAAAAAAAAGCTCTATGAAACACTGAGCCGCTAAACTTTTGCCGATGCCGTTAGAGCCGACAAATAAATAACCAGGAGCAATTCGGTTTCGCTCGACTGCTTGAGTTAGCAATTCTACTGCTCGCTCTTGTCCGATTAATGAGGTAAAATAATCCATGTTTGCTCAGGAAGAAGGAAGAAGGAAGAAGGAAGTTCGGCAACGGATTATGTAACGGATGTAACGGATGTAACGGATGTAACGGATGTAACGGATGTCAGGAAGAAGGAAGAAAATCTAGGGTTTCAGCAGTAATTAAGAATATCCTAACTGTCGGGCGCGGTTGGGATAATACCAAAAGGTTATTGTGGTTTAATGGACTGCTAAATAATTGTTTTGAGTTAAGAACCTTAAATTGTAAGTGGCCGGAGCCGGACAGGGCATTGCCGTTTCCCTACAGATTATGTAGCGCTATTTTTCAGAATTGGTATTATTTAAATATCCCCAAGCTTCTAATCGGCGAGTTACAAGAGCTTGAATTTCCTGAGCGACCTCATATTCAGGGCGATCGGCATTTATCCGGACAATTCGAGATTTATTTTCCGCGGCTAACTCCGCAAAACCTTGCTGCACCTGGTGGTGAAACTTCAAATCAGCTTGCTCGATCCGATCGCACCCTCCCCGAGCCCTTACCCTCGCCAAACCCGCCTCCACATTAATATCCAGCCACAAAGTCAGATCGCTTTCCAAGCCGCCGGTGGCAATTTCATTCAACTGTTTAATTAAATTTAAGTTAAGACCGCGGCCGTAGCCCTGATAAGCAATCGTAGAGTCAGTAAAGCGATCGCATAAAACAATCGTTCCCTTGGATAACTCGGGTTTGAGACAAGTTTCGACGTGCTGAGCGCGATCTGCAGCGTACATGAGTAATTCTGCTCGATCGGATACCACTTCCCCCGCATCTTGTTTCAGCAGCAAATGTCGCAGTCCCCTTCCCAACTCAGTACCCCCCGGTTCGCGAGTAGCCACCAACCCGACTCTCAGAAAGCAACTTGCTTGCAGCCAATGTATCAACCGCTGCATTTGCGTAGTTTTACCCGCGCCTTCAACCCCCTCAAACACGATAAGTTTGCCCTTCATTGCCCTAACTTTCCACCTGAATAAAATAAATCCATATTGTTCTGTGTATCTCTTCTAGGTTCGGTATGATAATAAAGTCTAAATGCCTCACGGCTGGAGTTGTCTATGGCTCGCTATACTGGTTTTTTTATCGTTGCCGTTCCGATCGACCGTCTCCGTCAGTCCCTGATTGAAATTTTAGAGTCATGCAATCTTGATATTATCTACAATACAGGAGATGCCCTCATGGCTCGCGAGCTCCCCGGTCAAGTTTCGATTGCCAAACTTGTCACCGCAGAAGTCCTAATTGAGAAAAACACGGCCAGCGACTCAGAGGTTCGCATGAACTTCGTGATTAAAAACGAAGAACTGCCACTGCAAACCAACAACCACTGCCGTCAAATGTTCGAGCTAGTGAGTCATTCCGTTATGAACAACAATAATTGGCGACTCTTGGAAAGTATGGCACTGTAGCCATATCAGTCAGTCGATTTTAGATTTTAGATTTTAGATTGACTCCACAGACGAATCTGGGGCATCGAACTAACATCGAAATTTTTTTGCTCTCGACGGATGGTGTCAGGCGCTGATATCCATCCTTGAGTGAGGTCATTAATCATTAGTTCCTAGCTAATGGCTGATGACCTCCGATTTTTATCTGCAAGGAATAAATTTAATCTCGAAATCCCCGGCGCAAAAACAAAGAATTTGTAACAACGCTAACAGAGCTAAACGCCATAAATGCCCCGGCCGCGGCAGGACTGAGTAGAATTCCGGTTGCAGGCAGCAAGATACCCGCTGCAACCGGAATTCCCAGAGTATTGTAACCAAAAGCCCAAAATAAATTTTGGCGAATCTTGTTGAATGTAGCGCGCCCCAGGTCTATCGACTCAACAACATCCATCAAAGCATTTCGCATCAGCACAATTTGAGCAGTCTCAACTGCTACATCAGTGCCGCAGTGCAAACCGATACCGACATCAGCTTGAGCCAAAGCCGGGGCGTCATTGATGCCATCCCCCACCACAGCCACTTTACAGCCTTGGGCTTGCAAAGTTGCGATCGCCCGAGCCTTCCCTTCCGGCCGCACCCCGGCCAAAACATCAGCCGCCGCCAAATCTAGCTGCTGCGCCGTCGCCGCCGCCGCCGACGCCGTATCCCCCGTGAGCATCATCACCCGCAATCCCATGCCCCGCAAACGTTCCACCGCCGCCTTAGCATCCGGCCTCAGAGTATCTTTTAGCCCGATTACCCCCAGCAAAACGCCCCCAGAAGCCACGTAAACCGCCGTTTTGCCTTCCATTGATCCCGACAATTGCGTCGCCACAGCGACCCCCTGCTCGCTCATCCACTCGGCATTCCCCGCGAACACGCGCCGGCCCTCGACCAAAGCAGAAACCCCGAAGCCCGGTTCCGTGCAGAAATCCTCAGCAGCTAGCAGCGGCAAACCTTGCTGTTGAGCTTCCTGCAAAATCGCTGCGGCGATGGGATGAGAAGCGCCCCTTTCCACCGCCGCCGCAATTTGCAGCAGTTTTGAGTCAACCCTGCCAGAAACTCCATCAATTGTGGAACAGGCATCTTGCCTGTTGCCAGAAACTCCATCAATTGTGGAACAGGCATCTTGCCTGTTGCCAGAAACCCCATCAATTGTGGAACAGGCATCTTGCCTGTTGCCAGAAACCCCATCAATTGTGGAACAAACATCTTGTTTGTCTCCAGAAACTCCATCAATTGTGGAACAGGCATCTTGCCTGTTGCCAACATTAATATCTGAGTTCAAATCCAACTCCGAATTCTGGAAAATCGGCAAATAATCTGTGAGTGTGAGATTTCCGGTTGTCAGAGTGCCAGTCTTGTCAAAAACCACCGTATCTAATTGATGCACCCGTTCTAAAACATCACCACCGCGAATTAAAAGCCCGCGCTCCGCCCCGATGCCAGAACCGACTAAAATTGCAGTTGGGGTAGCCAGTCCCAAAGCGCAAGGACAAGCGATGACTAAAACTGCGATCGCCAATTTCAAACTTAATAATAAAGGAGATTGGTAATGGGTAATTGGTAATGGGTAATCGGTAATTGGTAATTGGTTTACCATGCCCGATGCCCGATGCCCGATGCCCCATGCCCCATGCCCCATGCCCATTGCCCCGTGTCCCATGCCCATTGCCCCGTGTCCTAAAAGCACAGAAGGCCAAATATGAGTGCCGGCAAAATACCAAAATAGGAAAGTTAAAACCGATATCGCCATTACCCCATACACAAAATATCCCGCCACAGTATCAGCTAAATTTTGAATCGGCGCTTTGCGAGTTTGGGCTGCCTGCACCAAACCCACCATTTGAGCTACAGTTGTTTCCTTACCGGTGCGAGTTGCGCGCATCACAACTGCCCCGGATTTATTGATGGTTCCCGCCGCAACTGTATCTCCTGGTTGCTTCAAAACCGGCATTGATTCGCCAGTCAGCATCGACTCATCTATCGTTGTTTTGCCTTCGCAGACTTCACCGTCTACTGGTATTTTTTCCCCGGGCAAAACTTGCAGCCATTCTCCGACTCGGACGCGATCGGCTGGAATTTCAATGTATTGTGGATTGTATACCTCTGATGTTGAATTTAAAGGCAATTCTTCCGATCGCAAATCTAAACTCGGGAGTTTAAAATCAACTAAGCGGGCTTTCGCCGGTTGCAATGCGATTAAAGCTTGCAAAGCTGATGCAGCGCGCCGTCTGGCTTGCTGTTCGAGAGTTTTGCCCAACAAAATAAAGCCCAGCAGCATCACCGGTTCGTCAAAAAAGCACTCCCATCCCATCCGTGGAAACAGCAGCGCCGCGTTGCTAGCGGTGTAAGCTGTGACAGCGCCTAAAGCTACCAAAGTATTCATGTTGGGTGCATTTCGCCACAAACTGCGGCACCCGTCAACCATAATCGGGCGGCCCGGTAGCAGTAAAGCTAGGGTGGCGAGTCCCCAGTGAAACCAAATATTGGTGAGAATAGGGGCTTTTGTGCCGAGTACGTGACCTAAACCGGATAGAATAATTAAGATCAGGGCGATCGTCAATTGCTTGATTTGCTGTCTAATTTCTTGCCGCCGCCGTTCAATTGTTGCCGCTTCTGCTTCCCGCTGATTTTCACCTAAACGAGACTGAGAGGGAAATCCATTATCAGTCAACTTTTTCGCTAAAGCCTCTGCATCGACAGCCCCCGGTTGACACTCAACCGTCGCGACTTCTACGGCCAAGTTAACGCAAGCTGAAATGACGCCTGAATACTGCATGAGTTGGCGTTCCACAGCTTTCGCGCAGCCGGCACATTTCATCCCGCCGACATCGAAAGTAACAAGTTCTGGCGGTGATTCTTTAACTGATATGATTTCTGGTGGAATTTCGGGGATTGTTTTGGCGAAAAAGTGCATGGGTGTTTTTTGTATTGATTAGAACATTTCGGCGCTTCTGAAAGCGTTTAATGCACTGTTTAGACAAATGTCTATATTTTTATCATAGATAAATATTGTGGCATCTTCCCAAAGTGTTAGTTTTTTTTATTCTTATTTATTCCAGGCGGTTAAATCCGCAGTCCCGCAGGGGTTAAAACAACTGTCGGACTGGGGGTTTAATGCTAAGACACGCCTTGGACAGGGCGCCGTGCTGTTTCCCTACTTGATATAATGAGCGAATTGCTTAGTTATTATCCAGCTTTTATTTGACGAATTAATCTATGACAGCCACACCAAAATTTTATATTGTCAAACGTCCTGCAGGTAATTGCGAAATTTTGCCGTTGGCGGAGCCCTCGCAGAGGATCGCCCAACTCGAACAACAAAACCCCAGTATTATTGAAAAGTGGGGCCCTTACGATTCGCCCGAAGATGCCATCGCCCGCCGCATCGGATTAATTCGCGCCGGCAAATGCCAGCCCCAATGAGGGATTACTATTACTTTCCTCCGCATCGCGAAAGCTAACGCGATCTCCAATCTGTTAGCATCGGAATTCTTCATATCTCTCTTCTATTCATCTGCGTTAATCCGCGTTAATCCATTGTCATCTGCGGTTAACAAATTCTCTTTTTTTAACCGCAGATGAGGGCAGATAAACACAGATTAACGCAGATTAATTAGATCGATTTCGGTTGCACGGTCCGTGGTTGACTGTTGACGGGATTTTACGCCCGACGATGATACCGGATTTGAGATGACTCGCAATGACGGATTGCAAAAAATAGCGAAGCATTCGAGTTTAAAATTTTGGCTTTTAGCCCTAAATCTTCCCCAGAATGCTTTTTTTTAACTGAAACCCTATAGAGGTTTTCTATTTAGATTTAGAAGGTGCTGCACTCGGTTTTGCTTGCGCCGCATTCGGTTTAGGTGGCGCTGCATTCGGTTTCGACTCCGCCTTATTGTTCCCTATTTTACCAGTAACTTGCTGTGTCAAAACTTCCATAGCTTTCGCGTACTGCGGATCGGCTGTGGTAGCAATTTTATCGCGATCGCGCCTCAATTCCTGTTTTTGAGCGTCGGTGAGTTCTACCTTAAAATCCGGTTCAATCCCGGCGTGGTTGATATCAGTGCCGTTGGGAGTAAAATACTTGGCAATTGTCACCGCCAAACCGGCATTATTTCCCACGCCGTGTACTGACTGAACTAAACCTTTACCAAATGTCTTTGTTCCCACCAAAACCGCGCGTTTGTTGTCTTGCAAAGCACCGGATAGAATCTCGCTAGCACTTGCTGAACCGCCGTCTACCAGTACAACTAACGGTTTGTCTGTGAGCTCTGCCTTATTTGCCGTTTGTTTATCGGCCTCACCGACTCGATCGACCGTCGAGACGATCGTACCTTCTTTGAGCCACATCCGAGCAATTTCAATACTTCCGTACAGCAACCCGCCGGGATTGGAACGCAAGTCTAAAATATAGCCCGTCACCTTTTTCTGTTCCAAATCCTTAATTGCCGATCGCATTTCCGATGCAGCATTCGCACTGAACTGATTTAAGCGAATATAGCCGACTTCTCCGATGGGAGTTTTCTGCACCGACTTCCGCACTGGATGAATTTCTATTTTAGCGCGTTTCAGCTTAAACTCTAATTCCTTGCTTTCCCGCAAAATCGTCAGCGTCACCTCTGTATTCGCCTGGCCGCGAATCAAACTTACCGCTTGATTCGTATCCATGCCTTCTGTGCTCTTGCCGTCAATCTTAGTAATGATATCTTTTGCCAGAATGCCAGCAGTAAAAGCAGGGGTATCTTCGATCGGCGAAATCACCACCAACTTTTTAGTTTCCTCATCTTGAGTTAACTGAATCCCCACTCCTGTCAGTTCCCCAGAAGTTTCAACCTGCATATTCTTGAACTCTTCAGGATCCATAAACCGCGTATAAGGATCGTCCAGCTTCTTCAGCATTTCCCGAATTGCTTTGTAAGCTTCCTCGTCGCTGGTATAAGTCCGATTCAAATAATCATTCCGCACCGCTTTCCAGTCAACCTGGTTAAAAGTGCCATCTACATAACGTTTGTCAATAATTTGCCAAACTTCATCAACCAACTCTTTAGGGCTTCCCCGAAAAGAAGCCAGAGATTTAGAACTGCAACCAGTGTTGGCAAGAGTTACAGCAGTGAGTACCACCGCTGCTGCACTTAGAACAAGCCCTCGTTTTGTTATAACCATTTGTCTGACGCGCGGGAGGAAAAGAGTTCAGAATAATTACGCTCAATCTAACACAGGCAAGGCCCGCTCGCGTTTGGCGTACATATATTATTCCACTTTGCCGAGTTCTATTCAGGGCGGGCTAGGAGCAACGGCCCACAATAAACTTGATGTTTTTTTGTGGAACAGGCCGGAAAGCCTGTTCCTGACGGGCTATAAGCAACGGCCCACAAGAAACTTGAGGTTTTGTGGAACAGGCCGGAAAGCCTGTTCTTCAGGGGCTAAGGTTCGACCCAGCGATCGTCCGATTTAATCAAATCAATCAATTCTGCCACACCCTGGGACTCCGGGACTTTCTTAATTTCTTCCCGGCCCCGGTACAGCGAAATATAACCCGGCTGCTTCCCGACGTAGCCGTAATCAGCATCAGCCATTTCTCCCGGCCCATTGACAATACAGCCCATTACTGCTATATCCAAACCGGTGAGATGCTTGGTCGCGTCTCTCACTTGGTGTAACACTTCCTCTAAATTAAACAAAGTGCGACCGCAGGAAGGACAAGCGACATACTCAACCATCGTTTTCCGCAGTCCCAAGGCTTGCAGAATGCTGTAGCAAACGGGAATCTCCTTTTCAGGGGCTTCTGTCAGCGAGACGCGGATGGTGTCGCCGATACCGTCAGTCAGCAGCGGTGCCAGGCCTGCGGTGGATTTGATGCGGCCGTATTCGCCGTCTCCTGCTTCCGTGACGCCGAGATGCAGCGGGTAATCCATGCCGAGTTCGTCCATCCGGTGCACCATCAAGCGGTAAGCAGCCACCATCACGGGCGCGCGGGAGGCTTTCAGGGAAAGTACGATATTTCGGAAGTCGAGGGATTCGCAAATTTTGATGAATTCCAGGGCGGATTCTACCATGCCTTCGGGCGTGTCGCCGTAGGTAAACAGCATCCGTTCCGCGAGGGAACCGTGATTGACGCCGATTCGCAAAGCTTTGCCTTGGTCGCGCAGGGAAATCACCAGAGGTTCCAGGGTTTCGCGGATTTTTTCGCCAATTTCGGCGAATTCGCTGTCGGTGTATTCGCTTCTGTCGGCTTTCGGCTTCTCGAACACGTACAGTCCGGGATTGATTCTCACTTTGTCTACGTGTTTGGCGACTTCGAGGGCAATTTTCATGCCGTTGTGGTGGACATCGGCGACGAGGGGCACGGGTTGGTAGGTGGCGTGCAGTTTTTGCTTGATTTCGGCTAATGCTTTGGCGTGGGCCATGCTGGGCACGGTGACGCGGACGATTTCGCAGCCAATCTCGTGCAAGCGCCGAATTCCGGCGACTGAACCGTCGATGTCGAGGGTGTCTTCGTTAATCATCGACTGTACGACGACGGGGTTGCCGCCGCCGATCGTCACGCTACCGACTTTGACGGGTCGGGTTTTGCGGCGTTTGATGGTGGTGTCGAAGATGGGTTGGCTAGATGCGGTTTTAGTTGGATTTGGTAGAGTTTGCATAAGTGATTGCTAGTGTTCTGTTACCAAGCTCTATAAAATTCTGTTTCCTATTTTTCAGGTTGCCATAGAAATGCTCTGTTTGGACAATGAGGTTTTGGGATTTAGGATTTGGGATCAAAATGCTCGCCTACCTCCCACTCACATGATGTAGGTTGGGTTCGTCGTGTTACGCAGGCATCACCGGGAACGCGAAGATAGGTTAATGAAGATTTTGGCTACAATTTCTCGTTACAATCTAAGTTAGAATTTGACAAAATTATATAAATACTTTGGAGTTTTCAGCAGTTATGCCAGATGAAACGATTAGGATTGTGACCAGCGATATTCCGGGCGATTCGCCTCAACTCGTTACTGCTGATGGTGGCAAAAGTCTGGGAATGGGGGGAGCACCTTTCTTGGATATGGAATCACCGTCAAATTCTTCTCAACCGCCAAAAGTTTCCGATGCCACGGGTGAATTTAGAATTCATAATGTCAGTGTAGAGACTTTAGAGCAAGAAATGGCTCATTTGCTGGCAGTTGTCGATCGACTCCTAATCCGCAGTGAAGAAAAGCGCGATCGCAAGTCTAAGATGGAGTTAGAGGAAATTGAGCTCTCGGTGGAAATTAACGGTCAGGGACAAATTAGCATCATCGGTAACGGGGCCGCAGCGGGAGGAAAAGGATCGATAAAGCTCAAGTTTAAACGGGAACAATCAAAGTGAAATGGCGGAAAATTGGGCTGTTGTCATAGGTATTAATGAATACGATCACCTGCAACGTCCGCTGAAATATGCTAAGCGTGATGCAGAATTAATGCGGAATTTTCTCTGCAATGAGGCGGGATTTGAGAAAGTTTACCATTTCTCGGAAGACTCATCGGAAAAACAGTTGCTGCCTACTAGATCGAACGTGATGCGGTTGTTACACCTTATGTTTGAACGGCGTTTTATGAGTCCGGGAGATAACTTTTGGTTTTTCTTCAGCGGTCACGGAGTTCGTCAAAATGGGTGCGATTATTTGATGCCGACTGACGGTTTTCCCGAAGATATTGCAAATAGTAATATTTCAGTTAATTATATTATCCAACGCTTGCGGCGCTGCGGGGCTGATAATATTATTTTGATTTTGGATGCTTGCCGCGATGAGGGAAAGTCAGTTGAGGGGATTGGCCGTCAAACCGCCGAACAAGCGCGGCAAATGGGAGTCATCAGCATTGCTTCCTGTAGTCCAAATCAGATATCTTATGAAATTGAAGATTTACAGCAAGGTGTTTTTACTTGTGCGTTACTAGAAGGATTGGGTACTCAAGGTAAATGTGCGACTGTTGAACGATTGAATCAATATTTAATCCATCGAGTACCCGAACTCAATCGCCAATGTGGGAAACCCAAGCAAACACCTCTGACTATTGCTGAACCTATTGAAAAATCTCACCTAATTCTTTTGCCGAAATACGCCACTAGCGCTGATATCGCTATGCTTAAGACTGATGCTTACAGAGTTGAAGTCAACAAGAATCTAGTATTGGCAAAACAATTGTGGATTCGGGTGTTAGCTGCATCTTACGGTCACGATATGGAGGCTGTGGAGGCAATAGAAAGAATTGCTATTTCACAGAAACAACAAGGATCTATACCATATCAACCGAGTTCGGAAAATCGTGCTAAAACCGAAAAATCCCCTCAACCTGCACCTCCTAATCCTACTTTTATTGAGCCTGATGTTCCCCTCAACTCTGACCGGGGAGTAGACTACACTAAGTTGCGCGATTTACTGGCAACTCGAGAATGGCAAAAGGCAGATGAGGAAACGCTTAAAAAAATGCTGGAAGCAGTGGGGAGAACAAAGGATGACTTTCTCACACCTAGAGATATCTATCTATTCCCCTGTGAAGACTTACGAACTATTGACCAACTTTGGGTAAAACACAGTAACGGACGTTTCGGCTTTTCGGTGCAGAAACGCATCTATGAAAGTCTGGGGGGAACCAGGGAATATGATAAGAAAATTTCGGAAGCTTTTGGCGATCGGGTAGGTTGGCGTGTGAATAACACATGGTTGGAATACACAGATCTAAAATTTTCCACCCGAGCCCCTGGGGGGCACCTCCCTACGGTGTTGGGGAACGCGTGGGAGGCGATCAATGTCTACTATTCTCTCGCCTCGAGACTTGTAGACTGTAACATCTAAGCGTTTCAGGGTTTCATAAAGATTTATCACACAGGCTTTTTCCACGAAACCTTGCCAGTTCTACGTTTCCCATACCTGGTACTGACCGGACTGGGCTAAAATGCTACCAGCGACTTACGAGTTGTAACACTTAGCAAAAATCAAGTTTAATATTTGATGTGCAATGCACTTTTAAATTATCGGAAATATTACTAATATTGAAACAATAGCAGTTGGCCAATCAATTCGGGAAGTAGAACGTTTGCGGAAAGTTTATGGCAATGGACGTTGGAGAAAACTCAAAGGCTTAGCAACAATTAGCCTGACTGATGGTACAGCCTGCGAAGCTTAACTACATTGGTACGAAGCACACGGCATTGGAAAAAAAGAAATCAAAATCAAATATATTTTATAGGAGTCATGAATCCCCATAACTTAGAAACACAATTTGTAGTTTGCATTAACAATCAAGACTATCAAGCATCCTTGGAAGTGCGAAAAATCTATCGAATCATACCGGATAATCGCGCTGCGGAACATCAATTTATCCGAGTTATTGATGAATCCGGCGAAGATTATTTGTATCCAGTCGCGTATTTCGTGCCGATAGAATTGCCGAAAGCCGTAGAAGCCGTATTTGCCTAGACAAAGGTTCTGTAGGGGCGGGTTCACCAACATCTATATCGCTCAATAACAATCTAAATAAACCCGCCCCCGCCCAATGAATTACTCGAATTCATTGGCGGATTTAATCTAAACTAGATTGAGAAATTCACCGATAATCCGGTGGGTGGGGGCGGGTTTACAATATTTTTGGTTGTGTCTGATAAATTAGGGTGAACCCGCCCCTACAGGCGTAATAAATCATCCGAATTAATTCACGAAAATTATCTCAAATCCTCAACCGATTTAATTGTAGCCCCCATCAACTCCAGAAATCTCTCTCGCGGATGATGCGATCGCCCCTCCTCCCCAGCAAAACTAAAAAATGTATTGGCAAATCCCTTCACAGACCCAGACTCAGCAGTTAAATAATCTGATAAATAATCTGAGGTTTCCCATTGGACGATCGCACAAACCCACCAGCCACCGCAGCTAACAACCGCCGACCTCTAATTATCGCAGGAGTTCTCCTCGGTATCGGTCAGTCCGGCTTTTTTGACGGCATTGTGCTGCACCAACTCCTGCAGTGGCACCATATGTTTAGCAGCGTTAAAACAGATACTACGGTTGCCGGTTTAGAATTAAATACCCTCGGAGATGGATTGTTTCACGCTGCGGATTGGTTGGTAACAGTAGCAGGTATCTTCTGTTTGTGGCGTGCTGTGAAGCGCAAAGATGTTCCTTTGTCAACTCAAACTTTTTTGGGTTCAATATTAATTGGTGCTGGATTGTTTGACTTTGTTGAAGGCATTGTTGACCATCAAATTTTGGGAATCCACCACGTCAAACCCGGTATCAACGAGTTAGCTTGGGATTTAGGATTTCTCGCTTTCGGTCTTATTTTAGCCCTGTTAGGTTGGATGCTGGTACAGAGAGAAGTCCCCGCAGATACTAAAGTTTAAATGAATGCAGAGATTGGGCATTCTACCAAATCCGCGTTAAAAATCCCTCACCGAAAGCATCCAGGATACAAGCCCCCGGATTCATCCGTCCAGAAATAAAAAACCTGTATCCGATGAAACTTGCCCCCCGAATTTATCCGTGGGGTCAGTCGATTTTAGATTTTAGATTTTAGATTTTAGATTTTAGATTTACCCCACAGATAAATCTGGGAGCTTGAACTAGGCTCTAAAATTTTTATCTTTCCACGACTTAAGTCGGGGGCTTGTATCCGTTTTTGGGCCTTGTCAATACTTCAATCTAAAATCTAAAATCTAAAATCTAAAATCGATTGACTCTCTGTTTAACTCCTCAGTTCATCCCGCCGAATCCAACCACGCAATCAAATCCTCTTGACTCCGAAAATCCAACAAAGCCTCTCCCAAATCATCTAACTGTTCCCCAGATAACCCCTGGATGCGAGTTTGAACTTCCTGTGTAACATCACCCACCCGCCGCACTATCTGACGCATAATTAATCCTATTTCCCCCTCAATTTTACCCCTTTCGATTCCTTGTTCGATTCCTTGTTCGATTCCTTGTTCGATTCCTTGTTCGATTCCTTGTTGTATTCCCTGTTCAATCCCCTGTTGGAGGCCAATTTCTATCCCTTTGAGCACAGACCCGATTTGGTCTTGGATAAACATTTCTCGTTTGTCTACATCATTCAATTCTTCTAGTGTCAAATTTGCTCGGTTGGCAATTTCCAGCGCGGTATTAATCTCTTCAATAGACCCCAATGTATCTGGTACTGCTTCCAAAGAGGGCGCGTTTTTCATAAAGTAAATCCATTTTTCCGGCAGAGTTTCTAGTTCATTCAATTCTTTTTTAAATTTCGGTAACTCGACAAACACTAACTTTAACTCGCAGTTGGGATAGACGAATTTCTCTTCAGTTTCTGTGAATTCAAAATTAGAAATTAGTTTTTCGGTATTTTCAAATAAGATAAAGTCGGTGATGGTTAAAGCAATGACCGGATTTAACTTTAAATAACCTTCTCCGGCTTTGAGTTGAGTAGAATAGGTTTTTGCTGCATTGTACACTACCCGTTTTTCAAAGGCGGCGACGTTGAGTACCTGCATTTCCACAATCACGGTTTTGTTCCCGGTAATCTTGGCTTTGACATCCAGGTAAGTGTCTTTCAATCCTGTAACGCTTCCTGCTGAATAAGGGTCAATTATTTCTAATTCTTGGATTGTTGGTTCTCCGTTATACAGCATTGCATTTAGGAAGCTGATTAAAATTTCTGGATGTTCGGAAGATCCGAATATTCTTTTGAATGCAAAGTCTGTTTTGGGGCTGATGAAACGCATATATTTTATAGGATTTTTTTTATTAACCGCAGAGGGCGCTGAGGACACAGAGGAGGAGAAAAGAGAGGAAGATGGATATTGACAAATATTGGAAGGGTTGGGTTTTGTTGTCTCAACCCAACCTATTATCTGAATGTTTTTATCAGCCTGTGGCTTGAGTAGTAGCAGCAGCGGACATCACTAGCTTTCCAGTTATATCCATAGTCGCAAGCTTCACCACTTCATTAAAAGCTAAACCCCGAATTTTGAGTTCCCACCGAATGCCTTTTGCTTTCATTCGCTTGGCTTTCCGCATATCGACATCAGCAGCTTTTTGATGCAAGAGCAAATATTTCATTGCTGCTGTAGCTTCTACTTTTGTGGGAAATGCAATATAGGTGAGAAATCCGCCGTCCCAATGATTGGCGTTGCGGACGCTGCTGATAGTCGCAACTCTCGGACTAAAGCGGTTCCAGTAAAAGTCGCTGTAGCCGATCGACTGTGTATTAACTTGGAGTTTGTTTGCCATTTGACTTAACTCCTATAACCTTGTGTGCGGGGTTGGCAGTACCAATTTGCTGCTGTTACTATTATAGCAAATTAATTGGGTATGGGATATGGGGTATGGGGTATTGCCATTATGATGTTCGGTTAGACCAATTTTAAAAAGTCTTGCTACAGTCCTTAATTTTATGCCAATTATTAAAAGTCGCCGCTGCTGGCACCGGACACGGCAATGCCCTTTCCCTACAGAATAGGTATTATTTCCCTCGGGATCTAACGTGGCGATCGCAAATTGTGCGATCGCTTCACTCCGCTTTCGCTGACGAAAGCAATGACTAATGACTAATGACTAATGACTAATGACTAATGACTAATGACTAATGACTAATGACTAATGACTAATGACTGATGACTGATGACTAATGACTGATGACTAATGACTAATGACTAATGACTAATGACTAATGACTAAAACCTCAATTCATATTCAGCAGTGACGCGATTGTCTCCTTGAAAATTACTCGAACTCCTGAGTAAAAGTTTATCGCTCAATCGATAGCGGACAGTAAATTCAGTCGGTTGATTTGCTGACAAAACTCGAATGATTGATGCTGAAATATTGCGCGTGATGTCAAACCCAACTTCTAAACCTAAACCGAGAGAACCCGCAGCCGAACTGGAACTAGCTGTTTTTCCTTCGTTGCTTCTAATCCGAGTGGGAAATAAGCGAACTTCGCTCAATCCTGTGGCGTTACTAATCGCAGATTGAAGGTTGTTCAATAAACCCGCACCCGCTAAATTTGCGATCGCCAGCGTACTGTCTCCCTGTCCCAAAGTCTGCACGAAACTGCCGCCCAACAGCGCTACAATCTCTGTTTCCGATCGACTCGGAGAACTCCTCAACTCCAGACTTTCCGCCAACCCAGAAGCCCTTCCCCGCACTAACGCTTGAACTCGCACACTCCGCACGCTGCCCAAACTTGTCGGTTCGTCTGCTATTTCAGAGGCTACAGATGTGCCGGGAGTGCGGAACCGCGTTACTTCCTGCACCGAAGTTGCTAATCTCACATCCAGCGTCGGATCGAGTCTTTGTGCTGGTACAAAGGTAGCAGTCTGCGGGTATCCTCGATCGAGTCTAAACTGTGTGGTAAACAAATTCACCGACCCGGAAGTCAACCGAATCGTACCCTCGGGGCGAATGTCATCTAAAGTTCCATTCACCCTCAAGCCCCCAGTCGCCTGAAAACTCAATATCGGCGCACTCGTTACCCGAATTCCCCGGCCCAAATTCAGCCGCAAATCGTTCAATCCAACTTCAAAGGAAGGGGAAGTCGGAGTCCCCGCAGAAGGAGAAACCTCAGTCGTAGTCTCCGCGGAAGGAGAAACCTCAGTCGCAGGAGAATCAGAAGCAGAAGAGGCAGAAGCTAACTCAGTTGTGCCGCCGCCGGGACTCCGGAGAAAGACTTCACCGTTGTACAGTTCAATATTACCGCTCAACTGCGGGCGCCTAGCCGTGCCCCTTGCCTGCACTTGACCGACTACGCCGCCCCGGTACAATCCTCTGAGGTTCAGTGCCAACTTGTCTAAATTCACAGCCAAAGGATTAGCCGCATCGACATCGCCCTCCGCAAAAGGCACAGACAGCGGAATCACGCCAGCGGCCACAACTTGTCCCTGACTCAACTGTCCCCGAATTCCCTCTACCCGAATACGATCGCCCTCAAAGCGCACCGTCCCAGTCAGCCCTGTCAGCGGTTCTGGGAAGGCGATCGCCCGGACGGTTGCATTTTCAAAATTCGCAATTCCTTGCGCTACAGGCTGTTCCAGCGTTCCTCCCACGCGAAGTTGCACCTGTCCCTTGCCGCTGACCCACGCAACTTGCGGAGTCAATACATTAATAATTGCCAAACCTTCATTTTGCAAATTCGCCCTCAAATCGATTTGATCGCTGTCAGCTTTCACCGCTGCAAAAGGCAACTCAAAAGGCAAACTTCCCTGCACCTCAATCGGTTCTGTTTGAGTTATCAAAGCGCTGCCGCCAAAATTCAGGCGGGCATTGCTGTAACTGAAACTGCCGTCGGCTTGTTTAATCGGTTCTCCGTTTAGCGTGCCCTCAAGCAAACTCAATTCCCCGGTGGCTTGCGGGTTTTCCAAACTGCCGGCCAAATTCGCGCGCAAATTCAAATTTCCCGTGACATCCACAAAAGGCAATTCCACCACTTTTGCTAACTCTTGCACCGGTACATTGTCTACCCGCAACTGCCCGGATTGAGCTTTTTGCCCGAGTTGTCCCGAAAAGCCGATCGCACTTTTTCCCGATCGAATTTCCAAAGGCAAAACAGTTAAAATCCCGTCCTGAAAACTGCCTTCAAGGCTGAACTGTTCGGCGACATATTCTCCCCACTGCCAGTTATCGCCTTTCACGTTAAATTGAGCTTGCACACCAGTTCGCAAAGAACCTGCGACAGCTATTTCCGCGCCAAAAATGCCTTGCAATTGAGATAAGGGAGGCAATTTTTCTGATGCTTTTACGGCCTGCTGCTGCTGCAAAATTGTTTCAATTTCTGCCAAGCGGCGCAACTGTTCGATTAGCGGGGCTTCTGGTTCTCCCACTGCTACAGTTTGCACGTCGCCGCTGTCACCGTAAACGGGAGGTTTTAGGCCTCTGGCCAAGTCGCCTATATTGAAATATTGCAAAGCGGCTAAAACCTGCTGCAAATTGCCTTGCTGTACGTTAACTTTCCCTTCAAATTGGGGGTTGGCGCCTGTTTTAACATTGCCGGAAATTAAGTATTGACCGCTGCCTTGGCGGAAAAGTCCGTTTGTGAGACTGGCGCTGCCGTTAGCGTAGCTGAATTCGGCTTGGAAACTGTCACCTTTAATGTAGCCGATCGCCGGTTGGGCGATCGCAATTTGTCCGGTTGCTTGCAAAGTCGCCGGATTTAACGGCATCTTCCAACCCGGCACATTCACTTGTCCCGAAACCGTACCCGTTATCGGCCCCAAACCTGCCTCTTTACCGGGTGATAGATTCAAAGCAGCCAGGGGAAAATCGCTTAAATTGACTCGCAAAGTTTCTCCCTCGGTTTGGCCGCTAGCCACGGATTCCCCGCGTTGAATTAAGAAAGATGTCGGCAGAAAAGATTGATTTAAAGCTACTTCGATTTTGTCGCTGGCGCCGGCCAAACGCAAATCTACACTTTTCCCAGCATCCGCATTCACACTCCCCGCCAGTACCGGATCAAAAGCGATTTGATTTACGGCTAAACCCCGCACTTCCACGTCGCCAACTAAGCTGAGGGCGGCGGGGGTTCCGCTGAGGCGGCCGGTAAAATCGACATTGCCGCGCAGGGGCTGGTTTTTCTCTGAAGGAGTTTTGACATTAGCTGGTGTCAAAAATCCTAGTTGTCCTGCCGGTAAGGCTGCCAGGTTAAAGTTGGCGAGTCTGACATCCAAATCTAAGTTGGAAATTGAGGGTACTCGTTTACCTTCGAGTTCGACGTTAACAAAGCCGTTTGCTGTCAAACCGGGACTTGTGGCGTTCTCAATTTCCACCCGTTTGCCGTCCCAATTAAATACTGCCTCAAAAGGTTGTTTCAAAAACGGCAATTCCGAGATGCGGAAACTGCCGCCGGCGCGAACTGTTTGTAAGGAAGCGGCAATCGGGCCGGATAAATTGATATTGCCGTTAAACAGTCCTCGAAGCTGGGGGAGATTTGGGGCATCAGAGACTAAACCTTTGGCTTGCAAGCTTTGTTGCTGCGACTCAAAGGCTTGCTGGAAGCGACTTAGAGCAATTTGCTCGCCCTCGATTGACGCGCGCCAATTCCCCGATTCGGCGCGGCCTTTAGCATTGACAATTCCTCCGCCGTTGGCGAGTCGAATTTGTCCGTCGCCGTTGGCGGTGATGCCGTTGGCGGTTAGATTGTCTACTGTTCCCAAAATGCGGACTTGCCCGTCGAGGGTTCCGTTAATTTCTGGCGGTAAATCCGCTGTCAGCAAACCTGTTTGTTTGAGGGTTTGTTCTAAATTACTGACGGCAATTCCGTTCGTTTCCAGCAATGCTTGCAAGTTGCCGTTTTCTAATTTGGCTGTAGTATCGATCGCCCCGAGTCGATCTGCCAAAATCCGCGCTTCTCCACTAGCACTAATTCCCTTGGCTGTCAAGTTATCCAAACTGCCCGCTGCTTGGAATTGACCGTTAACTCTGCCGTCCAATCCTTTAGGCAAAGTCGCCGTCAGTGTCAACAGTTGGGTATTGCGGATTGTTTCTTCTAAGCGACTGAGAATAACTCCATCGGCATCGGCGAAAGCTTGCCAGCGTCTGTCTTCTAATTTACCTTTAAAAGCAACAGTACCGTCGGCTATATTGAGTTGACCGCTGCTGTTGACGGCTATGTCGGGGACGGTTGAATTATCAAGACTGCCAGCCGCTTGAATTTGATTCGATATTTGTCCGTCAATCGATTTTAGGTTTTGGATTTTGGATTTGAGATTGTTGATATTGGCGACTGTTTGGGGATTGTCAGCAGTGAAAGCTAAGCCAACATCTAACAGCGGCAATCCTAAATTTACTAAACGGCTGATGGAAGTGCGATCGGTTTCTGCTGTTGCTTGCCAGTTTCCCGCTGCCAATTCTCCTTGTAAATTAACATCACTGCCGGCAAGATTGAGTCTGCCGCTGCCGCTGGCATTGATGCTGCTAGCAGTCAAATTGTCAAGACTTCCCGATGCTGTAATTTGACTCGATAGCAGTCCGTCGATCGATTTTAGATTTTGGATTTTGGATTTGAGATTGGCAGATTGCTGATTTTCGGGATTGAATGCTGAAGCCACATCTAAAATCGGCAGTGTCAAATCTACCAAGCGGTTGATGGCAGTGCGATCTGTTGCTGCTGTTGCTTGCCAGTTTCCCGCTACCAATTCTCCTTTAAAATTGACATTGCTGTCGGCAAAATTGAGCCTGCCGTTGCCACTAGCATTGATTCCAACCGCAGTCAAATTGTCAACATTTCCTGCTGCTTGAAATTCACCGGCTAGCTGTCCGCCTAACGATTTTAGATTTTGGATTTTGGATTTTATATTGTCTAGATTGGCGGTATTTTCCCGTGCTAAAAACGGCAAGCCAATATCTATCAATTGATTGACAGCAACTTTTTGAGTGTTGCCAAAAACTTGCCAGCGACCAGATTCTAGTTCGCCATTAACATCAACAATACTGTCAGCAATATTCAGCGTTCCTTTGCCCGCCGCAGCGATCGCATTTAAACTCAAATCGTCCAGAGTTCCCGCAGCTTCGGCCGTTCCGCTGAACAAACCCGCTAGTTCAGGAGGCAAATTAAGCCGCGGTACGACTTGCTGCAAACTGTTGAGGGCTACGCGATCGCCCTCGATCAAAGCTTGCCACTGACGGTCTTTTAGCGCAGCATCCACGTTCACAGAAGCGTCGCCAATCTTCACAACCGTATTTTGCAAATCCGCCGAATTCCTTCCGGCTCGAATCGAGCCCGCAGCGGGGAAAGTCCCTTGCGGTGCTTGCCATTGCACTCTAGCTTGAATGTTGTCTAACGGACCGAAAATTTGAGCTTTTGCGGAGACACTGCCAATTGTAACAGTAGCAGGAACTGGGAGAGCGTAAATTTGGGCGAGAGCATCGGCGGGCAAGTTTTCAACTTGGAAGTCAAACACCAAACCAGATGGCGAATTCTTACTTCCTAAAGCAATATCAACTTCACCTTTGCCGCCAATTTTACCCCCCGCTGCCGGCACTACCAACATATCGCTCAAAGTCAAAGCTAAAGAGGAAAACGGGGGAATAGAAGATTGAGAATTGGGAGTTGGGGTTTGAGCTATTCTCCCGCGTTGCAATTTGAAATTAGTGCTAATATTGTTTAATTGCAGCCGATCGACCGTAGCGGGTTTTGTCGAGGCGATCGTACCTGTCAGCACCGGCAGAGCAACTGTTCCTGTCAGCTTGGCATCCGCCTTCACTTCCCCCGCAACAGCAACGGGCAATACTACTTTCTGCCCTAACTCTGTCTCCACCGCACTGACAACACTGGCAAAAGCGACTGGTTGCACGTTAGTTGTCAAATTGAAGCTAGCTTGTTGGAGATTAAAATTAGTTCCAGTTGCAACTGTTCCTGCTATTTTCAGCGGAATTAGGCCGTAATTAGCCGCCAGACTATCGACAATCACATTAGTTCCCTGAAACCGCAACTGACCGCTGCTATTTTGTACGATTTGTTTCAGCGGACGAATACTCGCTTGCACTCCTCCAAAACTAGCCGTTCCCACAATTCCCGATACTTTATTTTCTCGCAATTGCACGGTCAAATTGCCATTAGCCAGACCTTTTTGTAAATAAAGACCCGAAACTTTCAGCAAGCGAACGAGTTCTGGCAAAGGCAAATTTTGACCTTGCAACTGCACGTTAGTTTGAGCTGCAGGTAAGAGAGAATCAGCTTTAACTATAAAATTATCGCTGTTAGTAAACTGACCGTTTAGTTCGTAGAGTACGCGCCGATTTTGGTCGCGAAATAGAGCACTGCCATTTTTCAGACTTACAGAAATCGGAGCAGAAGTTTTCTGTCCGACTGCGGGACTCGGTACCAAAACGGCACCGACATTTTCAGCTCTAATTGCTTCAACTTCAGTTTTAAATAAACCCGGAGATTTCCGCTCAGCAGTTGGAAGATTAACCCAGCGGCCTTTAGCATCCTGTTCGATATAAGCGCTGGCTTTAACTAAAGTAATATCTAATTTGAGAGTGCGGTTGAACAGGAGTTGCCCAACAGAAAACTGCACTTCCACTGCTTCTGTAGAAGCGTAATCCGGATCGGTAGCAGTTGCAGGTACAGCCGATCTGCCAAACCGCAAACTTGTCAGAGAAAATCTCTCCAAACGTCCGACTTGCACAGGTCGATCGAGCAACTGGCTGACTTGAGTTTCCACCAAAGGAGCTAATTTTTCCCGCACCCACGCTAGTGCTACCGCGGCCCCAACCAAGGCGATAAGGCCCAATCCCGTACCGCTAAGCAGCACCAGACGCCACCAGCGGCGGTGGGGGCGGGGTGCGAGTTGATTTGTATCATCGTGCGAGTTAGTCATGGGTGTTTCTCAGAGCTTGTGAGAATTCAGGAATTGAGGAAATCAGAGGGTTTTAGACAGGTATAATTCTGTGATTCGTAACCGTGCCTTCTGCCTTTGCTAGACTCAGGACTGAGGCCGGAAGTGCCGATGGCGCGTTAGCGAAGCCCTCCTAGAGTATCGAACGAAGGCTGATTCACGCCCCTACTCTAGGGTAGACTCCCGAAAGCTTTACGGAACTTAATCAAAACACGCAACACCACCTAAAACCAAGTCCTCCAACTCCCCCAAATCTTCTAGATTCCCCCCCCAGGGCAGGATCGGCGGTCAATCTAAAATCAAAAATCAAAAATCAAAAATCCTCTAGATTCCCCCCCAGTGCAGGATCGCGGGTCAATCTAAAATCAAAAATCAAAAACCCAGTCGCCCACATCCCCCAAATCATTTCGATCCCGCCAGGGCAGGATCCCTCGTCAATCTAAAATCTAAAATCTAAAATCTAAAATCGGTTGCTCGATCGGTGGTCAATCTAAAATCTAAAATCTAAAATCTAAAATCGGTTGCCCGATCGCTCCTAAGATAAAAAAACGGTGGTTAAGAAGGTCTTTAAAACTTATGCGAGTGTTCGTCTTACTCTTCAATGCCCGCACCGAGAACGAGGGAATTCATACCATTCAACTCGGCGATCGCCATAAAGTTCTGATGTTTGAGTCAGAAGACGACGCCACCCGCTTTGGCGTGATGTTGGAAGCTCAGGATTTTCCCGAACCCGCTGTCGAGGCGATCGACGATGAGGAAATTAAGGAGTTCTGCGATAGTGTTGATTATGATTGGGAACTGGTGCCGGCGGGCGCGCTGGCGATCCCGCCAGAAGACAATGTAACACAGACTCAGTGGCAGCCGGAGCCGGAGCCGGAGCCGGAGCCGGATTCTGAGGTTTCCCAAAACGAACTGGATTCGATTCGCCGCCGACTCGAAGGACTTTTGTAATAGTCATTAGTCATTAGTCATTAGTCAGCAGTTATGGGTAATGGGTAATGGGTAATGGGTAATGGGTAATGGCCTCTCTCTCGGAAGTAGATTTAGCCGATCGCCAGAACCGAAAATTTCGAGCCTTTGAGTCACGACTTCACCAAGCTCACCAGCGGGCAGGCAATGCTTACCATATTTTGTACACCTAATGACTAATGATAACGACTAATGACAATGACTAATGACCAATGACCAATGACAAAGGACTAATGACTAATCAAAAAACATGAAAAATTCAGAAGAAAGAGGGCATCTGCTGACGGAACAGGTGAATGCCAACAGCGAGAATTTAGACCAACTCAGTTCGATCGAATTAGTGGACTTGTTCAACCGGGAAGACGCCCAAACCTTAAGCGCCATCGCCCGCGCCCGCGAACAGTTAGCCCAAACGATCGACATTGCAGCCGAGTCTCTGCGTCTAGGAGGCCGCCTGTTTTACGTCGGTGCGGGTACTTCCGGGCGTTTGGGGGTGCTCGATGCGGCCGAGTGTCCCCCCACCTTCTGCACGCCGCCAGAACTCGTACAGGGCATAATTGCCGGGGGTGCGGGGGCTTTGGTGCGGAGTTCGGAGGATTTGGAGGATCGGGCTGAGGATGGGGCTGAGGCGATCGCCCACCGTCAAATTACCAACTTAGATGTAGTTGTCGGCATTACGGCTGGAGGTACGACGCCGTTTGTCGCGGGCGCTTTGCAGGCGGCGCGCCAGCGGGGGGCGAAGACTGTGTTTATGGCCTGCGTACCCGTCGAACAAGTGAATTTTGAGGCTGATGTTGATATTCGGTTGTTGGTTGGCCCGGAGGTAGTGGCGGGATCGACGCGCTTGAAAGCCGGTACAGTAACAAAAATGGCTTTAAATATCATTTCGACTGGGGTAATGGTGAAGCTGGGGAAGGTTTACGGCAATCGGATGGTTGATGTGGCTGTTACTAATAAGAAATTGCGCGATCGGGCTGTGCGGATGTTGCAGGATTTGACTGATTTGAACCGGGATGAGGCGGGTTTTTTGCTCGAAAAAAGTGGCAAGTCTGTTAAATTAGCTTTGATGATGCACTGGACTGGTTTGGAGAAGGAAGAGTGCGATCGAATTTTGGGCGAATTTCAAGGGAATTTGCGCTCGGCTGTGGCATCAATTAGTCATTAGTCAGTAGTCGTAATATTTATTAAAATTCTCCCTGCAGGTAAAAATACTCAAGCGTACCTATTCGTGTTAACTTTGGTGAGAAATCCAATCTTGCAGGACTTACCCAGGGGCATCGAGAAACCGGGTTTTTTTACGGAAAGACGCTTTCTAGCCGGTAGATGTGCTAAAAAACCCGGTTTCTTGGGTCGGATTGCATAAGTCCTGTCTTGGTAAAACTAGCCTTAAACTTGACTAATAGATAGCAATTTAGAGGACTTTAATATGGTTGACGAATCTCTAAGCTTGATTAAAAGGACAAGAAGATATCTAAAAAACAACATAAAAACGAAGTTGTTACGAATTCCCGAAGAATATGAAATCTGGGTGCGGGCTGTCATGCAACGGGAGTGCAAAAAACTTGTATCGGAGCTGGGAGTGACGAACTTAAATACTCTAGAGATATCATCAGAAAATTGGAAAGACTTCGGATTTAAATCATTTCAATCGACTTCATATCCAGAGTATGACCTATGTGAATCGGCTGTATTAGACGAACGTTTTGATTTGATTATTGCAGAACAGGTATTTGAGCATCTACGCAAGCCCTATCATGCAGGCAGAAACATCTATCAAATGCTAGAGGAAGGAGGACATTTTCTGATATCGACTCCCTTCTTGATCAAAATACATCAAGGTCATGAAGGTGTAGATGATTCCGATTACACTCGCTGGACCGAGATAGGACTGAAGTATTTTTTAGCAGAATGTGGATTTCCACTTGAAAACATAAAAACGTGGTCATGGGGGAATCGTGCCTGTATCATAGCTAACTTCGAGAGCTGGGTAAAGTATAAGGGCCCACTATTCCACTCAATCGTTAATGAACCAGAATTTCCGATTGTGGTTTGGGCCATAGCAAAAAAATAGATATAGCAGAAGGAATAAGGAAGTTAGATCCCCGAATTCTTAAAGAAGTCGGGGATCTGGGTATGCTAATGCCCGCAGCAATTTATGTTTCTAAGTTGCACTCACAAAAACAGAAGATGTAAGCTGGCTTTCACTTACACCCTGCACGATTCCCAAATAATTGTTCCCAGACTTCATAGCCGTAGAAGCGACGCTTGCACCTCCATCCAACTGCAAACTCACCGATTCAAAAGTCAAATTTGCAAATCCGATACTGTCAGTCAAACCAATCTTATCCCCGATCGCCAAATCGGCAATCACATCCGCACTAATTAAAGTAGCCGAAGCCGACAAACCTCCTGCTAAGATAAACGTATCATTTCCGCCGCCGCCCGTCAGCATATCTTGCCCGCGATCGCCCGCCAACAAATCGGATCCGTTACCGCCCATCAAGATATCATCTTCTTTGCCGCCGCGAATAGTATCGTTGCCGTCTCCTCCAATTACTCGATCGTTATCGTTGTTAGCGCCGATCGAATCATTGCCAACACCGCCATCAATTAAATCCGACTCTTTGCCGCCCGATAAGCTGTCATTGCCGCCTGCGCCATTAATTGTATCCGCACCTTGCATTCCATTAATGCTATCAACCTCTTCTCCCCCGGTGATATTGTCTTTGCCGGAAAGGGCAAAAATTGACAATCCCGCAGCATTTGCCGGTATTTGAGTATCGGCACTATCTGATAGGAAATAATTGCCGCCGCTGGCTGTATTTTTGGGTGCTGTCGTCGGGCTGCCGTCCCCTGTAGCATTCGGTATTGGCGAAATAATAGATATAGTGTTTGGTGTGGGAGTCGGTGTAGGAATCGGTGCGGGATTAACACTACCGTCAAGAGAAGTCGCAAAAACTTGCGTCCAATAGTGATTGAAATTTACACTGCCAGTATCGTCGGCTAAGAAATAGTAACCGATGCCAATTTCTTTGAGATTGGGGTTAAGAATGTTAGCCCGGTGGCCGCTGCTGTTCATCCACGATGATACAACTTGTTCGGGTGTAGAAGATCCCGCAGCGATGTTTTCTGCTGCTGCTGAGAATTGATAGCCCGTTGCACTAATCCGACTTCCTAATGACGAACCATCTTTTCCGGTATGGGAAAAGAAGTCTTGCAGTGCCATGTTTTGGCTGTGATTTGCCGCCGCATTTAGTAACTGAGTATTGAAGGTTAGCGGGGACAAACTCAACTTGCTGCGTTCTATGTTGGTAAGTTCTAAAACTCTATAAATAAAGTTTTGATTGGTTGGGCTTGGTGCGGTTTGAGATGCCGATCGCTCTCCTGTAAAAATGTCCGAGGACTGAGAACCCGAATTTTGTAGTTGTTCAAGCATGGGGATGATAAACAGTTTTAAGAGTGGGTGTTGCTAGTAGATTGCTTACCCTCTTAACGATAGTTTCCCCGATGGCTAGCTGGCTGGGCACAATTCAATAATTGTGTTAATCCCTGCGGCGGCTGTATTTATTCTAATTATAGCTTTTGTCAAAGT
Source organism: Microcoleus sp. C2D2 (assembly GCF_036702495.1). Lineage (NCBI taxonomy): Bacteria > Bacillati > Cyanobacteriota > Cyanophyceae > Oscillatoriales > Microcoleaceae > Microcoleus > Microcoleus sp. C2D2. The sequence continues at coordinate 27,792 of NZ_JAUBTO010000114.1, forward strand.
GGGAATGTCAATATCCCCGCTCTGGTTGGGAAAGGGAAGAGTGCGATCGAATGAAAGCGAGAGTTTCAAAGGAATTTGCGATCGGCCGCGGCATCAATACAATTTGAGATTTGAGATTTGAGATTTGAGATTTTTCCTGATTAGTAAGGTTGGCGCTGCGCGCGCAGCCCGCTGGCTGGCGGGCTAGAAACCCGGTTTCTACGAGTTTTGCGGACAGGAAGGAGAAATATAGTCAGAAACCGGGTTTGTGAATTCTGTGCGCGATCGCGAACGGAGTTTTTAGTAGAATCCTCACCAAAAATTCTAAATTAATTCAACTAAAACAGCAGGAGTCCCGCACTCTAACGGTACCCCGTTGAGTGACGGGAGGAATGCGCGTGAGGCTCAAG
>NZ_JAUBTO010000115.1:0-9729 GCF_036702495.1 Microcoleus sp. C2D2
TCATCTTTATTTGACGATTTTACTAGCTTTTTCATTTTAACTCTTTTTTGACACATTCGCAAAAGTGAGATGCACCCCAATTTGGTTTTTTGTACCCGCATATTTTGAAACCAACTGTTCAAAATTAGACATATCATTGAGAAATAATGGCAACCATAAATCTTGTGAGAGTTGGGGGCTCGATACTAAGATAAACTTTAATTCTGATGTCAAAAATCCACTATAAAACCTGGCACCCCGAATAGTTTACCATTATAGAAAATGAAGCTTTTCCCAAAAATTAGTACATTTTATTCCGCGATAATTAAGAGACACCCTAGAAGAAAAAACCAAAGCAGTAGTAACAGCCAAGTTTAGTAGTACAACAAAAAATATGGAATAGATTCCCACCCCTTTATTCCAAACGCCAGGTACAAACAACGATGCGAGCCAACTCAAAGGCGCAAGACCTATAAAAAGGATACATGATAACAAGAAAGAGTATCTAAAATATGTAGTTTGCGAGCACATTTTGCGCTATAGTTGACTATTTACAGTTCAGATAACTTGACAAAATAACAGTTTAATTTTCCCGATCGTTGATTTGGGTGCTGGCAATGATACGAAAGTATCCACCACACAGCGTCAATAAAAGACTCGCGCGATCGCCCTCAGTTCATTGTAGACTGAAAGGGCGATCGCACAAAGCTATAGTGATAGTGCAGATATCGCAACATGAACTGACTAATATCTGCATCGACTAATAAGCTAACCCCACCTACGGCGTACTTGTTATACAGATTGCCATCCAAGAGTTGTATACCGCTAGGCATCCATCTCTAACCGCTAGAAACTACAAGAACGCACCCTACAGGAACTTAATTACTTATATCATCGATGGTGTTAACCTGCACCCAATTCACCCGCGAAGCACCGTAGAGAATAAATGCATTCAACAAAGCATAGGCATCACCACAGTTGTAACCTTTTTCTTTGGTATTGACTCGATCGGCTTCAACGCATTTTCTATCTGCCCACTGGTTAACGGCAACGCGGTACGACAGGAGCGAGAGGGGCATTCATATCGTCGCCGCAGGCGGCATTCCAGTTATTTGTAGGTCTGCCATTCATGCGGCCCAAACCCCAAACGCCTACAGGTTTCCCTTTGACAGAAACGCCCACCACTGCTACTATAACGCAACGATGGCGCATAAACAGGGAATAGTAGGGTGCGTTGTTAACGCACCCTACCAATAGGGTCTAACCAAATTTTTTGCAAACGCGGGAAATTGTGATTACACCTACCCAGGTCGCGTTGATTTCAAAGCCCTTATTACCGCACTTATCACTAGCCCAATCCATCCATTTTTTGTAAATTGCTAGATGAATTTTGATAGCCGTGGCAATAATACCACCTAATGGTTTGATAGCGGCAATAGCTGTTAAAAAGGCGTTAACAGACGGGTGATTTACGCCTTGAATAATCTTGCGGCCTAAACACTCATTAACGGTAATCTGCAAACCAAACCAGCGCCATTTTGCAGAGGCTTGATCTTTGCAAGTCGCCAAAGTGGTACTCGTAGTCGCCAAAGTGGTACTCGTAGTAGCCGACTCATTAGCGTAGTCAAAAGTTTTTTCGTAGCGGTACTGTTCGTCGGTCAAGTTGTTGAATTGAGCCACCATCCGCTGTACTTCGGCAACTTTTTCGGGGCTTAACACCTGAGAAATATCGGGGTTTATACGGGCGGTGCGACCCTCCTCGTACACATAACGGTCAGCTTTGCCAACCAATTCCCAGTTAGGATCCGGTGCGGGCGGTCTAAAGTTATCACTGAGGTTAGTGCCTTCGATTGTCATTTCAGTTACTCCTGGTTGTTCAAAGTGTTCAGAGTATTGAATGTTCGCGTTTTTATTGCTGCAACATTCGCTTTCTGTTACCAGTTTCTTGCCAAAACAGCAGAGCGACAATGGTGATAAAATCAGGTATTAGACCAACTGATAAATAGCTTTAAATTCAAAATTTATCGGAAAAAATCAGGTGCGACCCGATCGAGCACCCCAAAAATAGGAAAAAGTCAGGTTTTCTGCCCAACCTCTAGACAATCACGGCAGTTATCGTATAATCAAGCCTAGATTTGGTGGGAGGCAATGATGAGAGAAAATATAGCTAAGTATGAATACCATATAGGCGGTAGTCTCCCAGCAGATGCGTCGAGTTACGTGATGCGGCAAGCAGACTTGGACTTTTACGAAAGTTTGAAAGCGGGTGAGTTTTGTTACGTGCTGAATTCGCGGCAAATGGGCAAATCTAGTTTGCGGGTGCGGACGATGCAAAGACTGCAAGCGGAAGGGTTTCTCTGTGCTTTTATTGACCTAACCGGAATTGGCAAGGAAGATGTAACGGCAGAAAAGTGGTACGCCGGACTTGTCCAATCTCTGGTAAGCAGCTATCAGCTTGGCAAAAAAATTCACTGGCGGGCTTGGTGGAAAGAGCAGCGGGAATTATTGTCACCCGTGCAGCGGTTTAGTTTGTTTATTGAGGAATTTTTATTAGTAGAAATTGAAGAAAATATTGTGATTTTTGTTGATGAAATTGACAGTGTTTTGAGCCTGAGTTTTTCCCTGGATGATTTTTTTGCTTTAATTCGGTTTTTCTATAACCGACGAGTGGATGTGCCAAAATATCAGCGTCTCACATTTGCTTTGTTGGGAGTGGCGACTCCTTCGGATTTGATTGCGGATAAAACCCAAACACCATTTAATATTGGTAGAGCGATCGCACTCAACGGCTTCCAACTTCACGAAGTCCAACCGTTAACCGATGGGTTGACGGGAAAGGTGAGCAATCCCCAAGAAGCGATCGCACAAATTCTAGACTGGACAGGCGGACAACCATTTCTCACCCAAAAACTGTGCAAGCTGATAATTGAAGCATCAGCATTGGGAAATTACCCATCGGTGGAACAGGTGGTGAAGTCGCGGATTATTGAAAATTGGGAATCCCAAGATGAACCTGAACATTTAAAGACAATTCGCGATCGCATCCTGAGAAATCAGCAAAAAGCCGGGCAGTTGTTAGGGTTATATCAGCAAATTTTGGAATCCGCGAACCCCCCCCAACCCCCCCCGAGCAAGGGGGGGCTAAATGCTGCTGCACCCCTTACTCAGACAGAAATAGCCGCTCTTGCTCCCCCCCTTAACAAGGAGGGGCTGGGGGAGGTTCTTGCTGATAGCAGTCCCGAACAAACAGAATTGCGACTGTCAGGTTTAACAGAAATAGCCGCTCTGGCTCCCCCCCTTAACAAAGAGGGGCTGGGGGAAGTTCTTGCTGATGGCAGTCCCGAACAAACAGAATTGCGACTGTCAGGTTTAACAGAAATAGCCGCTCTTGCTCCCCCCCTTAACAAGGAGGGGCTGGGGGAGGTTCTTGCTGATAGGAGTCCCGAACAAACAGAATTGCGACTGTCAGGTTTAGTCGTGCAACAGCAGGGAAAATTAAAAGTTTACAACCGGATTTACGAGCAAATTTTTAATCAAAAGTGGGTAGAAAAACAATTAAAAAAGCTGCGCCCTTACTTCGAGGCTTTTAATGCTTGGGTAGCTTCCAACTATCAAGATGAATCGCGACTGTTGCGAGGTAAAGCCTTGCAAGATGCACTTTTGTGGTCAACTAATCAAAGTTTAAGTCCGCTCGATTATCGTTTTTTAGCCGCTAGCCAAGATTTTGATAAGCGAGAAGTGCAACAGGCTTTAGCTGTTAAAGAAGAAGAAGGTCAGATATTAGCTAAGGCGAATGATACCTTAGTTTCAGCTCAACAACAAGCAAAAGTAGAATTTACTCAAGCCAAGCGCAGGGCTACGCGGATCATTGCGATGGGTTCTGTAGTTTTGGGAATTTCTGTAATCACAGCAATCTCGATCCAATTACAAGTAAAAAAAGCTCAACAGGAACTAGCCGAACGACAAGTAGTCCTGCAAACTTTATTCTCTAAAGCAGCTTTAGTTTCCGATCCTTTTGAAGCACTGTTGAAAGCATTACAAGCAGCGCAGCAGATGAAAAAATTAGAACCATCAGCCACCAACGATACACAGTTGCAGGTAATGAGGGGACTGCAACAAGCAATTTATCATGTTAGAGAAAGCGATCGCGCCCTCGGTCATCGCGGCGCTATCAGAAGTGTAACTTTCAGTCCCGATGGCAAAATTTTTGCTTCTGCTAGCGAGGATAAGACAGTAAAACTGTGGAATGCTAGACCAGCTACATTAATATCAACCCTGACAGGACATACTGGTAGAATTGTGAGTGTGAGTTTTCATCCTAATGGCAAGATTTTGGCTTCTGGTAGTGAAGATGGTACGGTCAAGTTGTGGGATGTAACGCACAGCACTTTAATTAAAACTATTAAGGCTCATCGTAGCTGGGTGAGAACTGTTAGTTTTAGTCCTGATGGTCAAATTCTCGCTTCCTGTAGCTCCGCTGGCTTTATCAATTTGTGGAAAACAGTAGATGCTACATTATTAAAAACTCTGAAAGGACATACCAGTACCGTTAACCATATTAGTTTTAGTCCCGATAATCAAACTCTCGCTTCTGCGAGTTTTGATACGACAGTGAGGCTTTGGAATATTCACGATGGCACCCTGATAAATACTCTGGAAGGTCATAAAAGTCATACCAGAAGTGTCAGTTTTAGTCCCGATGGTAAAACCTTAGCTTCTACCGATGAAGACGGCATAGTGAAACTGTGGAATGTAGCAGATGGAACTTTACTGGAAAACCTCCCAACCCATCGCAGGGCTGTCTGGAGTGCAATTTTTAGTCCAGATGGCAAAACTCTAGCCACTATCAGTTCCGATAGTAAAGTCAAGTTGTGGAATTTAGAGGATATAAACGACAACAGAATCGAACCACAACTTCTCAAAGGACATCGCGGGAGAATTTGGAGTATCGGTTTTAGTCCAGATGGCAAAACTCTGGTTTCTGGAAGTTTTGATAGTGCAATCAAGCTATGGAATTTAGAGGTTAGGGAACCGCAAACGATTAAAGGAAATAGCACTAATGTTCAATCTGTAAGTTTTAGTCCCGATGGTAAGATTCTTGCTTCTGGTAGCGACGACTTTAAAATAAAGCTATGGAATAGCAAAAATGGTACTTTACTCCAAACTCTTAACGGTCATCAAGGTCGGGTGCTAAGTGTTAGTTTTAGCCCAGATGGTAATATGTTAGCTTCCGGCAGTGATGACAAAACAGTGAAGTTGTGGAACGTGCAAGATGGTAGATTACTAAAAACTCTCAACGGTCATCGTGCTTGGGTAAGGAGAGTTCGCTTTAGTCCAGATGGGAAGACCTTAGTTTCTGGCAGTTCTGATAGTACGGTAAAACTTTGGAATGTAGCAGATGGTAGGTTGCTGCAAACTTTTAAAGAACCGCACAGTATTGTAACTGATTTAAGTTTTAGTCCAGATGGAAAAGCTTTGGCGGTGGCTTGTTCGGACGGTGATATAATGCTATTAAATTTAAAAACAGCTACTTTAACGCAGGCTTTTCCCGCTCATAGCGGTTGGGCAAATACCGTTAGTTTTAGTCCCAATGGTAAAATTTTAGCGTCGGGTGGTTCGGACAGTACCGTCAAACTATGGAATGCAGAAAATGGCAAATTTTTGTTTACCCTAGAAGGACATTTATCTGAGGTAACTAATATTAGTTTCGATCCCGATGGCAAGATTTTAGCTTCCTCTAGTGAGGAGGGTACTGTGAGGGTGTGGAATCTAGAAAATCGTCGAGAAATATCAACCCTAGAAGGACACCTCGGCAGCGTTACCAGCGTTATGTTTAGTCCCGATGGCAAAACACTGGCTTCTGCTGGGATTGACAATACTATCAAGTTGTGGAATTTAGAACTTGATTTAGATAATTTAATCGGGCGGGGTTGCTTGTGGCTAAAAGATTACCTTGTCACTCATCCTGAAGCAGAAGTAAGGGAAATTTGCCGAAATAAGTAATGGGTAATAGGTAATGAACTAAGCTGTCGCGCATTTAAATTGTATATTCAGGGCGGGCGGGACACCCCACAAGACTTTGATTTTTTTTTGACATACAATTTAAATGTCGCAACAGCTTACGAACCTATTATTACTTAGTTTGAAAGATATTCTGCACCATTTTTTTATCTACACTCGCCGCCGCCTTATCCAATTCTGCAATTTCGCCCGAGTCCAACTCCCACCCCAAAGCACCAATATTATCCCTCGCCTGTGCCACAGATTTCGCCCCAGGAATCGGAATAGTTTCTTTGCAGATGCACCAGTTGATTGCTACCTGCGAAACAGTCTTGTTTCTGAATGCCGCTATTTCTCGCAAACATTCCAAAAGCGATCGCATTCCCGGAAGTAGCTGCTTGCACGCCAAACCTCGGATACCTTTAGGAAGAGAGCCGTTTTCGGAATATTTACCAGTCAGCAACCCCAAGGCTAGAGGGCTGTAAGCAATCAATTTTATCCCCAATTCATCGCAAACATCTTTTAACCCTAGTTCTGTCACCGGATAGGTGGAAAGTAGCGAATATTGCACTTGTAAAGTAACAATAGGAATTTGGCGATCGCTAAATTTCCGATGCACCCATTTCAGCCGTTTCGGCCCGTAATTAGACAAGCCCACTCCCTTGACCAATCCTTGCTCGTAAAGGTCAGCCAGACCATCCAAAAGAGCCCCCTCTTGCCAAGGAGCGTAATTAGCTGTAGACCAGTGCATTTGCACCAAATCTACATTTTTTCCAAGGCGCGAAGCAGAGGCTTTGCAAGCCGATATCATTGATTGTCGCGTCAGTCTCCAAGGATAAGCAGCCAGTTTTGTCGCAATACAAATTCTGTCTTTGTTTGCACCTTGATATTGTTGAGAAAACTGGCCCAAAAGCTGTTCGCTGCGTCCATTTAATTTCCCTGTTCCGTAAGAGTCGCCGGTATCGAATAAAGTGACACCGCTGCTGACGCAAAGATTGAACGCGGCTTGCAATTCCTCGTCCATACTTTCATCGTAGCCCCAAAGCAGTCGGTTGCCCCAGGCCCAAGTACCGCAGCCCATTTTTGGCAGTAAAAGTTTTGGATTATTTGACATTTTTGTTGATGGTAGTTGTTATAGCAAGTCCGGTTAAATAATCACACAGGAGTGTAGGGGCGGGTTTTACAAACCATAATTGCCTACAACTCATTATCTCGTAAACCCGCCCCGGCTAGTATGATTAATCAAGTGTAGGGGGGGGGTTTACAAACCATAATTGCCTACAACTGATTATCTCGTAAACCCGCCCCGGCTAGTATGATTAATCAACCGGAGTTAATATTAGCAGGAATACAGATATTTTGATTTGGACACAAGAATGTTGTGTTCCTAATGTATTGTAGGCAATTATTAGCTGGGCGGGGCTGGTTTTTAGTTCCTTTTAGTTGCAGTCAATATTGTTGGTAAAACCCTCTCCTCCGAATTAATGGTTTTTAACTAATGACTAAGGACTAATGACTGATGACTCTTTAATTCTTTGACGTGGTTGGCGAGGGCGAAGGTGCGCTGTTTTTGGTAGGTTTATCCGGCTTAGCTTTGGGGTCTGGTTTGGGTGGCGCAGGTGGAGGGAAAGTCGCCGCGCGTCTGGGTATTTGTTGCGCTGTTCGGAATGCAGAAGACGGGAAGAAAGCACTAAATTGAGAAAGTCGATCGGCGATGGGTTCTGGTGCATATTCCCACAAGCTTTCGTAGTAGAAGAAAGCGACGCCTAAGCCGTATTCTTGGACTGCTCGCACCTGAGATTTAATTTGCTCAATCGGTACGGGGCTATTTCTCAAACCTGTCATAATCCCTACTCCGGTGGGGATTTTTTGCTGTGCTTCTTGCATTTCTGGACGGTTAATTTTGTCCACAAATGATTCTAGATTGGGACGGTACACTTGCACGATTAGCTCGTCGGCAATATCCAAACGCACCCAAGCCAGCCAATCTTGTAGGTGGTGTTTATAAGCAAAATCGTAGTAATTGGGAGAAATCGAGAAAATTGCATTGGGTTTGGCTGCTTTGACGGCTTGATTTAGCTGGGACATAAAAGCGGTAATTTTATTGGCTCGCCACTGCACCCATGCTGGATTTTCAAAATCTTTTGGCGGAGGTTGTTTTGTTTCTTTGGTATACAAAGCAACTGTGTAGTTATCGTATCCAAATTCCGACGGCAAACTCATGTGATCGTCAAATTGAATGCCGTCGGCGTTGTATTGAGTGGTGATTTCTAGTACGAGTTGGGTAATGAATTGCTGCACTTCTGGATGAAAGGGATTGAGCCAAACTACTTCGCCACCTGCGCCGTTTGATGTTTGGCTGCCGTCCTGCTTTTGTGTCAGCCAATCGGGATTGTTTAAGGCTAATTCTGAGGTGGGTGGAGCCATAAAACCAAACTCAAACCAAGGAATTACTAGCAGGCCTTGGCGGTGAGCTTGAGCGATTAAATCGGCGAGCATATCTTGTCCGTCTAATCCTCTGTAAACAAAGGGTTGAATGTCTCTTTGCTGCGCTACATAGCTGGGATACATTGCATAGCCAGAATTCCAGACAACGGGATAGATTGTGTTGAAATTTAACCGTTTTAGTTTGCTGACAGCATCTCCTAGTTTGCGGCGATCTCTGAGGATGTCTTTGTCGTTTGTAGTCATCCAAACCCCGCGAATTTCCTGGCGGGGTTGCTGGGCGATCGCCGGAATCAAGTTGTTCGCCAGCAATACTATAATGAATGAGAGGGCAAACAGAAGCTGGAAAAGAGTTTTAATCGATCGCTGCCAACTGCGCGGAATGATGCGTAATGTCATAGTTTTGAATGGTGAGTTAGCTATCGAAACACACCCCAGCCTAATTTGGTGATAAAATTTGATCGCTCTACAGTCTACAGCCATTTGCGCTGATTGTGGAATCGGTTAAGTGAAATGGGTGGATTGATGTGCTCCGATCGCAACTGAGCCAAGTACAATCTCTGATACAGAGGGTAAGTCAGAGCATTCTGTCTAACTGCTGGGAAATCATTAATTACGCACTGCAAGCTCTCCTTACCGGACTGTGCGGCCTGCCGGAGTGCGAGTGCTGTACAATATCGGTGCTGGAACATTTCGCTCGAACATCTGTAAGTGAAACATTTAGTGTTAATTGGCGGCGGTCACAGTCATGCTATCGTATTAAAAATGTTCGGTATCCAACCTCTGCCTTCCGTGCGTTTGACTCTGATTAGCGACGTGCTGCACGCGCCTTATTCGGGGATGCTGCCGGGACACGTTGCCGGGTTTTACGGTTATGATGAATGTCACATCGATTTGCGATCGCTCGCTGAATTTGCCGGGTGTCAAATATTAATAGATCGGGCGATCGCGATCGACATTAACAAAAATTTAGTTATTTGTCAAACTCGCCCTCCGGTTAATTTTGATTTGCTTTCTGTGGATATCGGCAGCACTCCTGCGACTTTATCTGTACCGGGCGCTGCTGAATATGCAATTGCAGCTAAACCCGTACCGGAGTTTTTAGCTAGCTGGAATCAGTTAATTTCCGAAAGGCTAAACCATCCCCACAAACCGCTGCGGATAGCCATTGTAGGCGGCGGTGCAGGCGGCGTAGAATTAGCATTAAATATGCAATCTCGATTGGGGAAGGAAGAGGGAAGTTCGGCAACGGATTCTGTAACGGATGTAACGGATGTAACGGATGTCAGGAAGAAGGAAGAGGGA
>NZ_JAUBTO010000115.1:9829-27994 GCF_036702495.1 Microcoleus sp. C2D2
AGTTCGGCAACGGATTCTGTAACGGATGTAACGGATGTAACGGATGTAACGGATGTCAGGAAGAAGGAAGAGGGAAGTTCGGCAACGGATTCTGTAACGGATGTAACGGATGTAACGGATGTAACGGATGTCAGGAAGAAGGAAGAGGGAAGAAGGAAGAGGGAAGAAAATTTAGAAAGTTTTTCATCAGAAATTCATTTGTTTCACTGCGGTGCTGAATTGATGCAGGGACACAATCAGCGGGTGCGCCGCCGCCTTAAAGAAATTCTGATTAATCGTGGCGTTAAAGTGCATTTGCAGGAAAAAGTCTGTGCAGTAAAAAAGATTGAGAGAGAAACCAATCCTCAAATCCCTACCGATTACCAAATTTCCTGTAAATCAGGTTTAGAATTAGAGTGCGATCGCATTTTTTGGGTAACACAAGCATCGGCAGCCAATTGGATCAGAGAATCCGGTTTAGCAGCCGACTCAAACGGCTTTATGCAAGTCAACGATTGCTTGCAATCAGTCTCTCACGCCAACGTATTTGGGGCTGGCGATATCGCTGCGATGGTTAATTATCCCCGTCCCAAAGCAGGGGTGTTTGCCGTGCGTCAGGGCAAACCGCTGTTTGAAAACTTGCAGCAGTTTTTATTGGAAAAACCGCTGAAACCCTTTGCACCGCAGGAACAATACTTAGGGTTAATTGGTACTGGGAATAAAAGGGCGATCGCATCTCGCGGATCTTTCATGTGGGAATCGGCGCTGCTGTGGTACTGGAAAGATTGGATCGATCGCCAATTTATGCAAAAATTTAGCAATCTGCCCAAAACCCGCAATACCAAATAGCAATACATTCAGATATTCTCCTCTCTTCCTCTGCGTCAACAGCGTCAATAGCGGTAAATTAAAAAAGTCTTATTCAAAAACCCTTTAAGCTTGCTATAGTAATATCAGAAGTAAGAAAAACTAACTATGTTCAGAAAAATTGGATTTGGGCTGATTTGGATTGCATTTCTCACCTACGCCTTTGTATTTGCACCACCCGACAGCCCAGAAAAAACTATCACACTAATTACCAATATTTCCACAGGCAAAATAGCAGACATCAACCCTTTAATTGTAGCGTTGTTCTACATCATGGGAGTCTGGCCGCTCATCTACAGTTGCGTCTTATTTGCTGACGGCAGGGGGCAGAAAATACCTGCATGGCTATTTGCCACTTTATCCTTTGGCGTCGGTGCCGTTGCCTTGCTGCCTTATTTAGCCCTGCGCGAACCGAATCCTGAATTTCCCGGTCATAAAAATATCTTTTTAAAGATATTAGACTCCCGTTTTACTGCCATTGTCCTAACATTGGGTGCTGCTGCTTTAGTTTCTTTTGGCTTGACAAAAGGCGATTGGTCTGATTTTATTGGACAGTGGCAAACCACCCGTTTTATCCATGTAATGAGTTTAGATTTTTGTATGCTTTGCCTGCTATTTCCTGCCTTATTGGCAGACGACATGGCGCGCCGAGGAATGCAGAATGTCGCAGCATTTTGGGCAGTAACATTAGTGCCGCTGTTCGGGCCGCTGGCTTATCTGTGCACGCGCAAACCGCTGGCGGAAACTAATACTGAAACTGTTACAAATTAGACAGCAGTTCAGGGAATGCTGAGTTTAATCTAGGAATCAATCACAAGTAATCATACAAGAAACAGGCAAGATGCCTGTTCCACAATAAGTAAGTTTTATTGTGGGCCGTTGCTCCTAGCCCGCCCATGAAATACTGATTACAAATAGTGCCAAATCTGAGTATTAATCTAAATAATTATCTCCCAGTCTCTAGCAAATGAAAAAATTTCCCATTGTTGGCATCACAACATACAACCGCTGTTCAGCAGGCGAGTATTGCTTAAATGGAACTTATATTGATGCAGTTCAGGCGGCTGGTGGAATTCCGATTTTGCTGCCGCCCAATCAATTAGACCCGGGTAGTATTTTTGATGCAGTAGATGGTTTGATTTTTTCCGGGGGCGGAGATATCAACCCAGAACTTTATGGCGGTTATGTCGATCGCACAGTTTACTCGGTTAATGCAGAACGCGACAATTTTGAATTAAACTTAGCAAAGCTAGCTTTGAAGGCTGACATACCTGTGTTGGGGATTTGCCGGGGAATGCAAATCCTGAACGTAGCCAGCGGTGGCAGTTTGGTGATTCACGTACCGGATGCTTACGGAGACGAGGTTAATCACGGATTGGGAATTCCCCCGCGTGCGATCGAGCATACCATTGAAATTGAGCCAAACAGTCGGCTAGCAAAAATTATGGGAAAAACTTCAACAACAGTTGTTTCCTGGCATCATCAAGCAGTGAGGAAGGTAACATCCGATTGGCGAATTGTAGCCGATGCACCTGACACTTTGGTAGAAGCAATGGAGCACTGCTATCACCCTTGGATGATAGCAATTCAATGGCACCCGGAAATGTCGCCAAACTGCTCGGTAAACTCTCGAATTTTTCGGGCTTTCGTAGAAGCAGCAGGATCGAGATTTATGAATTCTACCAAGTCAGCATCAAAGGCAATTCCTACATTTTTCTAGTCACTTATTCTTGATACTCAGTATCTATTTCAATATCGAGGGTATCTTCATCTATTCTGATATAAAGAACATTCGGGCGACAGCAAACCTGACAATCTTCGATATAAGATTGCTCCATACCACCGCTGGTATCAACAAAAGTTGTACTCGGTTCGCCGCAGAAAGCACAGTAATATTCAGCCGTTGTTTGCATTTTTCTCGCACTCTCTTTTTGTGACTTCGTGGCGGTAGCGAAACATATCTGTTAACCGCATTTCCACCCACCAACCTAACAACAAATCGACAATCGGGCCGCCCGGTATCGAAAATGCGATCGCATCTGTCAATCTAGTCTTGCCATTTTCTGAGGTAAACTCGTGTCGGTGAACCCAACGTGCCATCGGCCCCTCAGTTTGTTCATCAACAAACAAGCGATATTGTTCGCACTGAGTGTGAGTCGCCACCCATTTTACAGGAATCGGCCCCAATAACAGGCGAAATTCTGATACAGCACCCACATCGAGTCCCCCTTCGCGGCGAATGATTTTCACCGGTTGCCAAGGCGGAGTCAAAAGTTGCAGAATGTCGGGCTTTTCGTGAAAGTTCCAGACTGCTTCAACGGTGGCATTAATCAGCGACGAATATTTAAAATTGGGCATTGTATCGTTGGGCTAGACAGTTAAGTGCGATCGCGTTTCAGCATTTGCAGTATTATCCTCTGTATCAGTACAAACAGCAACTGTTAGTTTCAATCCCAAAGCATTCAGCCAAGTTCCCAGATTATAAATCGCATGACTTCCTTGCTGCGACAGCAATTCATCCAGTTTTTTTAAGTGCAATTCATATTCTTCTGGAGTCATTTTTGGTTGACCTAGAGCTTCAGCTACATCGCCCAGAGATCGTTTCAGCAATGCTTCGTCAGGTTCTTCGCCTTCATCTAATTCAAAATGAGTTTCGAGATAGACTGCCGCATAACTGGGGTTTTTTAGCCGTGCCATCAAAAAGTCATGATACGGTAAACTTTTAGGCATTTTTTTAACTCCTATAATCTGTCCAGTATTCTATTGCTTGGCGAATGTCTCGGTCTTGAGTGCTTTTATCTCCTCCGCATAGAAGAAGTATAATTGTTGTGCCTACTTGCCCAAAATAGATTCGGAAACCAGGGCCATAGTCTATCCTTAATTCAAAGACTCCATTTCCAACTGATTGACAATCTCCCAAATTCCCCAAAAAAACTCGGTTAAGTCTTTTATTGATAATTGTTGAAATTTTGCTATCTCGGAGCGAATCATACCAGTTATCAAACGGCACTTGACCGTCTGAGGCAACATAACGCTGAATTTCCCTGGGTTGGACTTCTGCCATAATTGTATTATAGTATGTCGCTCCTCATCTTATCTTGAACCGGTTGCCAAGGCGGAGTCAAAAGTTGCAGAATGTCGGGCTTTTCGTGAAAGTTCCAGACTGCTTCAACGGTGGCATTAATCAGCGCGAATATTTAAAATTGGGCATTGTATCGTTGGGCTAGACAGTTAAGTGCGATCGCGTTTCAGCATTTGCAGTATTATCCTCTGTATCAGTACAAACAGCAACTGTTAGTTTCAATCCCAAAGCATGCAGCCAAGTTCCCAGATTATAAATCGCATCACTTCCTTGCTGCGACAGCAATTCATCCAGTTTTTTTAAGTGCACTTCATATTGTTCGGGAGACATCTGCTGTTTGCCAAGAGCTTCTGCTACATTGCTAAGTACCATTTTTAGCAGTTCTGCCTCGGGGTTTTCTTCTTCAAAAAAAGCCTCTAGATACATAGCACAATCTATTGGCTTTTTGAGAGATTCTATTAGAAAGGGATGGTAAGGTAAACTTTTAGGCATTATCTTCACTCCTGTAATCAGTCCAGTATTTGATAGCTTGCTGTATGTCTCGGTCTTGAGTGCTTTTATCCCCGCCTATTAAAAGCAGGATAATAGTTTTGCCGACTTGTCCGAAATAGATTCGGTATCCAGGGCCATAATCTATTTTTAATTCATAGACTCCTTCTCCAACAAATCGATAATCTCCGAGATTGCCGAGTTGAACTCTGTCTAATCTCAACCTAATTCTAGCTTTAGCTTTGCCATCTCGGAGAAAATTAAACCATTCCTCGAAAGGCACTTTGTTATCTGGCGTCGTATAACGCTGAATTTCTCTCGGTTGGACTTCGGGCATAATTGTATTATAGTGCGTCACTCCTCCCTGTATCCTGGCAATTAATTATACTCAAGAAATGCCACAGGGGAAAGATGGAAAAACTTAGCTAACTTTTGAATTTGACTCGCCGTCAGTTCCCGCTTTCCATCCATCATCTCAGATACCCAAGACTCGGATTCAAAAATATCAACTAAATCTTTTTCTTGAATATTGTCCTCAACCATCAATGCTTTCAGTAGTGCGATACCTTTCAAGACTGGCATTGGCTCATGTTTTTGTTCGTAATCATAAACAAGAGTACCCAACACGTTTAAGTAATCCCGATCGTCTTGCGTGAGATTGCTCCGACTCACAATAGAATCCATCCGATTTTGTGTAGCGATTAACTCAGCTTCACAAGTAATTGGACGCGGGGGAAAAGTTGTGATTATCTCAATATAGTAGCTACTAGGAGTTTTCAAACCAGTCGTCATTTTTCCAGTTCTCCTTATTATATTCTGCATGAGTTAAAACACAGCGGACAAACACTATCTGGTATTCATAATCGATAAAAGCAATTAACCGATAGTTATTGCCACCAATATTAAATACCGTAAAGTTACCTACTAAGTCAGCCGAAGGAAATACTTTACGAATATCTACTAAACTTTGCCATTCAGCATCACAACTACGCTGATACCACAGCAACAGACTTGTTTCAGCATTGGGGTGTGTTTCCCAAAATTCTTTTAGTCGTTTTCGGCTAATAACACGCATGAGGCTATTATAATCTAAGTTACTAAACGCGACTTAGTGAATTCTCACATTCTTGATTTTGCTGTCGTGTTGTATGACTCATCGCCTCAGCCAAATGTTTTTTCAAAGTCGCCTCCGGTAGCGGCCCTTTTAAATGACTCCAAGGCAAAACCCGATCCAATTCCCACTCTTGAAAAACATAAAAATCCATCTCCGGCAACTGTCCCCGCAACTCCTTAAACGCCCGCCGATAGCTGCCCAAAGTATCGCCGTAATGCCGCACTAATTCCAACAGCCGAGACAACCGCCGATCGCCCCTGGAGAGCAACCCCTGAATCACTGACCAGTTATAGCTTTCAGGTCTAAATTCTAAACCCAGCTTGCGCAATTCTTTATCTAAAAACTTCAGCCTCTTCTCCGCATCTTTATTCACTCCAAACCACTGAAAAGGAGTGTGAGATTTCGGGACAAAAGAGCTGCATCCCAGAGTCAACCGCAAACCGGGAGCGGCTTTTCTAATCGCCCGCATCATCGCCACCGTCTCCTCTAAATCCTCCATTTCTTCGCCGGGAATTCCCGCCATCCCGTAAAGTTTAATTCCCTTTAAGCCGCCCGCCTTAGCATTGATAGCAGCTTGGATAATTTCTTCATTTGTGAGTTTTTTGTTAACGATTTTGCGGAGGCGATCGCTCCCACTTTCCACCGCAATTGTCACAGATTTGCTGTCTCTGTTTGTCAAGATTTCTGCCAATTTAACTGTCACCGTATTCGTCCTTACCGAAGAAAGACTCAACCGCACGCCGTCGTATTTCGGATGATTCAAATGATCCAGCAACGCTTCAAATTCCGGGTGCTGAGTGACCGAAGCACCCAACAAACCCAAACGATTAGTCACAGCTAAACCGCGATCGATCGCCGGAATTAGCGAACCCTCCAAACTCGCAGTTCTAAACGGCAAAGTCAGATAACTTGCCAAACAAAAACGGCACATTTCGGGACAACTCCGAACCACTTCCACCATGTAAATATTTTCCCAAGCCGCTTTTTCTGTCACCACAGTGGAAGCAGATAAAGTATTGCCGCGATAAGTCTGTTTTTCAACCACACTGGGAATTCCCGAATCGACAGGCTGAATCGATTTAATACCCTCAGCCGCATCGAGATAAGTTACTTCGTACAAACTGGGGACGTAAACTCCCGGAACTTGGGCTAAATGCCGCAATTTAGTTTGTCTGTCGGCGGTACGGACTTGTTTACAAGCATCAATAAAATTGTCTATGAGATGTTCGCCATCTCCCAGCAAAATCACATCAAAAAAATCGGCAAAAGGTTCGGGATTCGCAGTAAAAACCGGGCCACCGCCGAAGACGATCGGATGATTATCAGTTCGTTTTGACGCCCAAATCGGAATTTCTAGAGATTCCAATAAATTTAGAATATTTACATAGTCTAGTTCCCAAGAAAGCGAAAATCCCAGTAATTCTGGATGTCGGGGAAGTTGTTCGCGGATATCAGTAAATAAACGGCTGACTTCAATATCCGATCGCACAGCCAAAGTTGCCCACACTATCTGATAGCCGAGACTGGTAATACCCACCGTGTACTCGTTGGGAAAAGCAAAAATAGTCGGGATAGCATCAGCATCGGGGGTTGCTGGGGCAAATAGTAAGCGTTCTTGGGCAAATGGATTAGGAGTCATCCGATTTTAGATTTTAGATTTTAGATTTTAGATTAGGGAATTTCTCCCACGGATAAATCCGGGGGTCCCGGACCAAATTGCTTTTGAGCGCGGGCAAGTTTAGGCTTAGCAATAAAAAATATAATTATAGCTCATAAATGACTCTAATCTTAAGTTGACACCTAGATTTTCTGGTAACAGACAACGGACATCCGATTTTAGATTTTAGATTTTAGATTTTAGATTAGGGAATTTCTCCCACGGATAAATCTGGGGGTCCCGGACCAAATTGCTTTTGATCGCGGGCAAGTTTAGCCTTAGCAATAAAGAATCTAATTATAGCTCATAAATGACTCTAACCTTAAGTTGACACCTATACCTTCTGGTAACAGACAACTGACAAATGACCGAAAGCAATTGGTTGCGAGGTCGCCGGATTCATCAGTGGATCAGCAAAAAAAAGCTCGGCATCCGATCGACCTGAGAACGGTACAGCCCGTGGGTGGTTAATCGAAAATCGAAAATCGAAAATCGAAAATCGATTGACTTGTTGAAAGTTAGTCTGAAATAGAATTGCGATCGTCTTGGCTTTTCGGCGGCGGTGCACTGTGAAAAGTTGCAATCAGCAAACAGATAATCCCAGCATTAATAAACACATCAGCTAGATTAAATACGGGGAACCGAATTATCCGAAAATCGATAAAATCTACAACGTGGCCCGAAATAAATCGATCGATCCCGTTCCCCAGTGCTCCCCCCAAAATCAAACCGTAGCCAGCTTGTTCCCAGCGGTTAATTCGCGGCCCGAACCAAGCCAGCACTATCAATCCCACACTAACGCCTAAAGACAGCCACCGCAACCAAATCGCCCCGCCATTGCTGAAAAGACTAAAAGCCGCACCGGTATTGACAACATAAGTGAAGTGAAACACCCCAGGTAACAGCGCCTGCGTCTGCGGAGGAACCGTCAAGTCAAAATTTTGCACCACCCAAAACTTAGTCAGGTGGTCTAAAACTAAACTGATAACAGCAGCCACCCAGAACAAGGGATTTCTTTTAAAACGCATGAATTAAGCAATAGAAAATGGGGCATCGGGCATGAGAGAAGTTACTCCAATCTCACTTGTCATTGCGAGCAGAATGCAGTGCAGCAAAGCAATCCCAGCCGCAGCGAGATGACTCTCCCGTTTCGCAATGTATAGTATAACCTTATTTTGCACAATTACCAGTAGTTACCTCTTCCTCCTTCCTTCTTCCTTCTTCCTCCTTCCTTCTTCCTCCTTCCTTCTTCCTTCTTCCTCCTTCCTTCTTCCTTCTTCCTCCTTCCTTCTTCCTCCTTCCTTCTTCCTTCTTCCTTCTTCCTTCTTCCTTCTTCCTTCTTCCTTCGCAATTAATAAAACATCAAGCGGCGCAAAGTAAAAGACAGCACTGCGATCGCACAAACTACCGCCAATTGTCCCGGCAGAGGATAAACCGAATATTTAAGAATCTCATCGAATAAAGGTGTTGTTTTTGCCGGAGGCAGCAAGTAAGTAAAAATTAGATAAATTAAGCCGATCGCGTGAACAGTGAACAAACCGCACAAACAGCTAAAAGCCATAGATTCCAGCCGCGAAGCCACCTTAAAAGCCACCCAGCCGCACACCCAAGCACCAGGCACAAAACCCAGCAAATACCCAAAACTCGCTTCTTTGAGATAGCCGATGCCGCCGCCTTGAGAAAAAACTGGCCACAAAGTTAATCCTAATGCCAAATAAGCAATTTGCGAGAGAGCCGCAGCATTTTTCCCCCCCATGCAGCCTACTAGCAAAACGGCTCCAATTTGATAGGTAACACCTAAAGAGTACGCCTGAAGTCCTCGATCGTCCCACAACCCAATAGGAATTGTGACAGATGCAGGCAAAAAAGTGCCTCCTATCGTCAGGAGCAAACCAATAACAGCCCAGATTAATTCAATAGGAGCAGGCATTATAGCAGAAGGAAGAAGGAAGAAGGAAGAAGGAAGAAGGAAGACCGAAGTTGCAATCGACCGTTTATGTTTGTGCAATTAAGAACGTCCTAACCGTCAGGGCGGTTGCCATATCATCAAACGGCATTCGTCAGAAGGTATTTGTCACATGCAAGCTTCAATGCCCGCAGCTTTTAAATTCTTAATACTAGCACTACTTTGATATACTCACCGTCCTTTCATGAGCGGTGATTCTTGACGCTTCATCAACTGGCGCGTGACCGTTGTAGTCTTACCCTGTCTCTGCGTCCGTTTAGAGTCGTGGCGATACCCCATCCCGACTTTATTTATATTTTTTGCCGCATTTTCGTCTCGGTCGTGTTCTGTTTGACAATCCAAGCACTGAACCGACCGAACTTTTAAATCTAATTTTCCCCACTTAAACCCACAGTTTGAACAAATTTGACTAGTAGGCTCCCATCTACCGATAACTCTGAACTCTCTGCAAAATTTTTCCGACTTAGCCTCACAGAGTGTCCTAAACTCCCTCCATCCTTGCTGACTAATTGCCCTTGATAACTTCCGATTTTTCACCATTCCAGACACATTCAAATCTTCCAAAATGAGCACTTGGTTTTCCTTTACTACTTTGGTTGACAACTTGTGCAGGAAATCTTGGCGCGTATCAGCAATTCGGTTGTGAAGCTTGGCTATTTTAAGTCTAGTTATTTCTCTTCTTTTGGAATCCTTTGGTTGGCGGGCCTCTTTGCGTTGCAATTTGCGGATTTTGCGGTCTAACTCTTTGTACCTAGGGCTTTGGGCTTTTTCGCCATTGCTCATTACTGCAAAGGTTTTAATCCCTAAATCAATTCCGATACTTGAATTCTCCGCTTTAGTCTGAATTGGCTCTATCTCTACGACAAAGCTCAAAAAATAGCGATGGGCGCTGTCTTTGATTACTGTAACAGAGCTAGGCTCAGACGGTAGTTGTCTAGACCATATAGGTTTGACTATCCCAATTTTAGCGAGATAGACTCCATTGTCTTTAAAAGAAAATCCTCCCATCCTAAAACGTGCCGATTGGCTGTTTGTTCTTTTTTTGAATTTAGGATATCCGACTTGGCGACCTTTCAGCTTTCCTTTACAGGATGCGAAAAAATTCTTAAAAGCAATATCTAAATCGGAAACTGACTGCTGTAAAGGAATGTTTGAAACTTCAGACAACCATTTACGTTCCTCAGTTAGTTTAGCTTGAGTTATGACTACTTTCTGAAGTTGAGCCGATTTAGGCTTTGTTTTAGACTGCTTGCAAAGTGCAAGAGCATCATTCCAGACTACCCGAACGCATCCAAACAACTGAGCTAAACTTCTCTGTTGTTGGTCTGTTGGGTAAAATCTGTACTGATATCTTGCTTTCACTGGCTATGCTAGTATTAGTCTGTACCAGGAAATTATATATTGGTTTAGAGTGAATGACAACCTATTTCCGAAAAGAGCGAAATAGTGTTACAGATCTTAAGGTTCACTTGGTTTGTGTGACTAAATACCGACTTTCGGTATTTACTGCCGAAAGTTTGGGTGTAATTGAAAAGTCGTGTCGCTTGCGTAGCCCAAAAGATGGACTTCCAGATCCTTGAATTTAACGGTGAAGAGAATCACGTTCACGCACTTATTGAATATCCCCCTAAGCTTTCAATCTCTCAAATAGTGA
The DNA here is from genome assembly GCF_036702495.1 of Microcoleus sp. C2D2. Taxonomy (NCBI): domain Bacteria; kingdom Bacillati; phylum Cyanobacteriota; class Cyanophyceae; order Oscillatoriales; family Microcoleaceae; genus Microcoleus; species Microcoleus sp. C2D2. The sequence goes on from NZ_JAUBTO010000115.1 coordinate 20,638, forward strand.
ACGCATTGAAAGGAGTTTCCAGTCGCCGATACTTCCAGGCAAGATACAAGAAACCTCACTCATAGGCTTTTTGCCGTCCTAAGCTGTTGTGCATTTAAATTGTATATTTCGAGTCCCGATCAAAAATCGTCAAATCCTCTCCCCCTCTCCCCTTCACCCCCTCTCCCTCTCTAATACCATAGGCAATCTAGATGCAACACAGCTTAGCTACTTTTGGGTTTCTGTCGGGGGAGCGCCACTAGAAATTCTTAAAGCATATATTCAAACACCTTGAAAAGCCGTCATTTTAGGACGGGGCTTGTATCCGATCTTTTTGGTCAAAATAACCACCATTGTATGGTTTTCTGGTTCTCAAGGCTGGATCTTGTGATAATTTAATCGGGAATTTTTCGCGATCGGGCGATCGACTGCTTGTTTCCGTAGCTATTTCTCTGCCCTATATCTTATATATTCACAATTGTCAAGCTCATAAATAACATTAATAATATTAATTAATATTAAATTGCGATTAAGTGTAAAGATTCTTAACCTAACCTTTACTTTGGCGCGCTATGCTGATGCGGGACACCCATATAACGATCGCAGATTTTTTATACCTATGCTTTTTCGTCTCAACTTGATTAATTCAAACCGTCTGACTACTGCAATTTCCGCTATGGCGATCGCCCTGAGTTTAGCAGCTTGCGGCGGCGGCAGCACAACCACAGGCAGCAGCCCCAGCCCCGGCGGCGATACCGCAGCATCCCCCGGCGCATCCCCCGTTGCAGCCACCGGCACAGCGGAAAACACCAAACTCGCCCTAGCCTCAGACGTAGCCATCACCGCAGCCGGCGCCTCATTCCCCGCCCCTCTGTACCAGCGTTGGTTTCAAGACTTCAACAAAATCAACCCCAAAGTACAAATTAACTATCAATCAGTAGGCAGCGGCGCCGGAGTCGAACAATTTACCAAAGGCACAGTAGACTTTGGGGCCAGCGACACCGGCATGAAAGACGAGGAAATCGCCAAAGTTCCAGCAGACAAAGGCGTGCTCTTGCTGCCCATGACAGCCGGCAGCATCGTCATCGGCTACAACCTGCCAGACTTAACCGAACCACTGAAACTGCCACGGGATGTTTACGCAGATATCTTCGCCGGTAAAATTACCAAGTGGAACGATCCCAAAATTGCAGCCGCCAACCCGGCCGCGAAATTGCCAGACCAAGCCATCACCATCGTCCACCGTTCCGACGGTAGCGGTACCACCGCCGTCTTCACCAAACACCTGAGTGCCATCAGCCCCGACTGGAAAACAGCAGTAGGCGACGGCAAAACAGTAGAGTGGCCCGTAGGCGTAGGCGCAAAAGGCAACGAAGGCGTCACAGCCCAAATTCTGCAAACCGCAGGCAGCCTCGGCTACATAGAATACGGCTACGCCAAAAACAACAATGTCAAATTTGCATCTTTGGAAAACAAAGCAGGCAGCTTTGTCGCACCTACCGACGAATCAGCTTCTCAAGCTTTAGCAACTGTGCCCATGCCGGAAAACCTGCGAGCATTTATCGAAGACCCCGAAGGCGCTCAATCCTATCCAATAGTCACCTACACTTGGATGCTCGTCCCCAAAACAGTTACTGACCCCAACAAAGCCAAAACCATCGAGGCAATGGTTGAATACGGCTTAACTGAAGGTCAAAAAGTTAGTTCCGAATTGGGCTACGTTCCTCTGCCCCAAAACGTTAAAGAAAAAGTAGCCGCGGCCGCTGACGGCATCAGCCCAGACTACAAGATTGAGGTTGCCAAATAGCAATTGAAGGAAGAAGGAAGACGGAAGAAGGAAGAAGGAAGACGGAAGAAGGAAGACGGAAGAAGGAAGAAAAAAAGAGAGATATTTCTGTAGGGGCGGGTTTTACCAGAAATATTTGTTGAAAACTCAGGGGATTAATAAACCCGCCCCTCTTTGATTTGATTTATGGTCTTTCTTTCTGCTTCCTTCTAGCTTTTTCCGAAACAGGCTATTTTCGGCTACTATATATTGGGTTTTTTTTTCTATGATTTCAGATAATCACAGCGCTCCATCAGAGAGCCGATCGCGCTCTCAAGCAGAAAAATCCTTAGACCAAGGCTTTATCTGGCTGACTCGGATTTTGGGAATAGGAGTTGGTGTAATTTTGCTGGTAATCGCCCTCACCGTTGCTTACAGGGCTTTACCTGCGATTCAACAGTACGGTTTGGGCTTTCTGTTTGGCAGTAGCTGGAATCCGGTTAAAGAAGAGTACGGCGCGCTGCCGATGATTTACGGGACGATCGTCAGTTCGGCGATCGCGCTCCTAATTGCAGTACCATTAGGAGTAGGGACTGCCATCTTCTTGAGCGAAGATTTTTTGCCGCTGCCAGTGCGCACAGCTTTGGTTTTTTTAGTAGAACTTTTAGCTGCCATTCCCAGCGTAGTCTACGGTTTGTGGGGAATTGCTGTATTGATTCCCATTATTAGCACTGTCGGAAAGTTTCTCAACAGTAACTTCGGATGGCTGCCGATTTTTAGCACTCCGCCAGTCGGCCCGGGAATGTTGCCAGCCGGAGTAATTTTGGGAATCATGACTTTGCCCATTATTACTGCTATCTCCCGCGACTCTTTGGCAAGTCTCCCGCCCGAATTGCGACAAGCATCTCTAGGTTTAGGGGCTACTCGCTGGACAACCATTTTTAGGGTACTCGTACCGGCGGCTTTTTCCGGCATTGTCGGCGGAATTATGCTCGGGCTCGGTCGCGCCATGGGAGAAACAATGGCAGCTACTCTGTTAATTGGCAATTCCAATCAGTTAAGTGCTTCTGTCCTAGCTCCGGCAAATACTATTGCTTCTTTGATGGCAAATCAATTTGCCGAAGCTTCGGGATTGCAAGTAGCAGCTCTGATGTACACGGGGCTAATTCTGTTTATTCTGACCCTGATTGTTAATATTTTGGCAGAGTGGATTGTTTCTCAAGTAAGAGCGAAGTACAACTAGAAGTTGGCCGCAATTTCCTACATAGTTTTAGTTTATGTCAAATAGCGTCTCCGATGAGAATTCTTTGGTATCGAAAACAGGCAGTTTGAAGAAAGTTAAAAACAGCCCGCAAGCGCTGTTTAGTCTGGCGATGACTGTAGTGGCTGGAGCTGGTCTGGCAATCACTCTGCTGCCTTTGTTTGCAGTGCTTTCCTACGTCACCGTACAAGGTTTCAATCGCCTGAATTTAGACTTGTTTACCAAGCTGCCACCGCCGCCAGGACTATCGGGAGGCGGTATTGCTAATGCAATTGTCGGTACATTGATGACGGTGGGAATTGCTTCTTTAATTGCTGTTCCTTTTGGTGTATTGGCAGCAGTTTATTTGTCGGAATTCAGCAGCGGCCAAATCGCTCGCTGGGTGCGCTTTGCTACTAATGTCCTCAGCGGCGTTCCTTCGATTATTGCCGGGGTATTTGCCTACGGTTTGTTCGTGGTAAATATGGGAGGTTTTTCGGCAATTGCAGGGGGCGCGGCGCTTGCCGTGCTGATGTTGCCGACGATTGTGCGGACTACTGACGAAGCTCTACAAATCGTCCCGCAAGATATTAGATGGGCGTCGGTTGGTGTGGGTGCTTCTAATTATCAGACGGTGTTGCAGGTGGTTTTGCCTGCGGCAATTCCGGCTATTTTAACGGGCGTGACGCTGGCAATTGCTCGCGCTGCTGGAGAAACTGCTCCTTTGATTTTCACGGCGCTGAATTCGCCTTTTTGGCCGGGAGGATTTGATAAGCCAACTCCGAGTCTTTCGGTTTTGGTGTACAACTTTGCAACGGTTCCTTTTAAGGCACAGAAAGAATTGGCTTGGGCTGCATCTTTGATTTTGGTGTTTATGGTTTTATTGACGAGTATTCTTTCTCGCTGGGCTACTCACAAAAAAGTGTATTGAAGGGTGAGTTTAAAAAAGGCATTCATCCACTTATGGTGAAGGCCGAATGTAACCCTGGTTTTGAGTAAAATTTCAGAGGATTGTTACCTGTATGATGATGGATTTAGACAAGCAAACGGAAACAATTTTGCGGACAGAAAATATCAATATTTTTTACGGCGCTTTTCACGCGGTTAAAAATGTTTGTATGGAGATTCCTAAAAATCGCATTACTGCTTTGATTGGGCCGTCTGGCTGCGGTAAAAGTACAATTCTGCGATGTTTTAACCGCCTCAACGATTTAGTTAGCGGTTTTCGTTTAGAGGGTAGAATTGATTACTACGGTCAAAATCTTTACGCTCCTGATATTGATGCTGTGGAGGTGCGCCGCAAGATTGGGATGGTGTTTCAAAAGCCGAATCCTTTCCCGAAGTCGATTTATGACAATATTGCTTACGGTGCGAGGGTGAACAATTATAAGGGGGATATGGATGAGCTGGTGGAGAAGTCGCTCCGCCAAGCTTATTTGTGGGATGAGGTGAAGGATAAGTTGAAGCAAAGCGGTTTTTCTCTTTCGGGCGGCCAGCAGCAGCGTTTGTGTATTGCTAGGGCGATCGCGATTAATCCTGATGTAGTATTAATGGATGAACCTTGCGCTTCTCTTGACCCGATTTCTACGATTAAGATTGAGGAGTTGATGCGGGAACTCAAGGAGAAGTATACGATTGTGATCGTTACTCACAATATGCAGCAGGCTTCTCGGGTTTCTGACCTGACTGCTTTTTTCAATGCTAAACTTTCTGACGATGGGAAGCGGTTTGGCTATCTTGTGGAGTGTGACAAGACTGAGGTAATTTTCCAAAGTCCGAAGGAAGAGTCTACTTTAGATTATGTCAGCGGCCGTTTTGGTTGAGTCCCCGACAGGTTGAAACCTGTCGCTACAAAAACTCTCCTCTCTCTGGCTTGACACTAAAAACATTTAATTTGCTGAGTATGGTAGCGACAAAAAAAACTGCGTAAAACTTTTGTGAATTGAGAATCCCGCTTTCTTGGAGAAAGCGGGATTCTGGATTTTATGTTTAATAGTTCGATCGCACTTTTTGCAGATACAAGCCACTAATTTTTGTGAATAAATGCTCGAAGAGTTCACATATTCTTCATCCAATGCTTTAACAGGTTTTCTTTGACCATGTTTTGCCGCATAACTTCGAGCAAGTATTCCTGAGCTTGGTCTTGGCTTAACCTTTTGACTTCTTCGCGCAGCACTTGTAGTTTGAACTGCTGTTCCATACTGAGGCTGGTTGTAGGCATATCCATAAATCGCTCCTCCAGTTTGCTGAGATCGATGCGAGATCGATCGGAATGACGTTTCGCAGGATTTGTTGTTTCTCCTACATTGTAAACTATCATAACATTCGCTTGACAATATGTCCAAAGTAGACAGTTTGAGACTAATTTGTGTAGCAAAAGTACATCTAAGTGGGGGGAGCCTTATCATAAAAAGGCGTAAAGACAGGGAAGCCTAACCCAAAGGAGCTAGTTCGTATGGATGCAATGGAGTTTTTTCAAAGCAGCGCTGGGGAGTGGCGATCGCAGCGCAGCACTCACCACCTCGCTTTCCGCCAAGCGGAGATTGGGGATTCAAATATTCAGGTAACGGCGCTGGGTGCGGATGACGCGCGAATCGCCGAGATTTGCAAGATGCACGAAGTCGATCCGAGCCGGGCTGCTGGGGGGGCTTTTGTGACTTGGCACGGCTCGATGGCCTGGGATAAGGATGATGAGAATCATAAAGGGTCTACGGTGTTCGCGATCGTCCCGGATCCTGAAAATCCCCGGCAGGGTTTGATGTTGCGGGAACGGGGCTATGCGGAAATTGTGCCGGTGGCTGGCCGTTTTGAGATGGATGATGAGGATGGGCTGCTGCTGATTACCGAATACGAGACGATGAGTTCGATCGAGCGTTTCTGGTTTGCTAATCCGAACCTGCGGATGCGGACGAGTACGGTAAAGCGCTTTGGCGGTTTCAGCACTTCGACTTTTTGTACGGAAATTAGGGTCGAACCAGACTCGGATGCAACATCAGAACCCGCAGCAGCTCAAGTGGCCGCCAGCGAGTTTTATTCGGCTCTGGGCTGGTAATTTAGTCATTAGTCATTAGTCATTAGTCATTGGTCATTACTTTGGCTTCGTTTCCAGACTCAGCCTGGGCATCGCGGGCTTCAGGCTCTGCCTCCGGTTAGAGTAGACGAGGCAGAGCCTCTAAAGTGGCGTTCCCAGCCAGAGACTGGAAGGGTGACTGCTGACTACTGACTAATGACATCCCCAAAGTCAACAAATGTTACAGATTGTTGCAAAAATTCAGGAAAATCAGATTTAGATTGCGGGAATCCCCTAATCTGTATGTTGGTTAGTTGTATCCGTTATGCTGGCAGCTCACGGTGTCAACTATTTCTGAAATTTGAGATAACGGAGATTTTAACGTGGCGCTTCCTTTATTAAGCTACGCCCCCAAGAGCCAAAACCAGCGCGTTGCTGGTTATGAAGTAGGGGGCGACGAGCAGCCGAGAATTTTCACAACTGAAAATGTGCTCTCGTCTGGAGACATCGAAAATTTGATTTGGGCTGGATATCGCCAGATTTACAGCGAACACCAAATCCTCAAGAGCAACCGCCAAAAGTCTTTGGAGTCGCAACTCAAGTTCGGCCAAATTACGGTGCGGGACTTTATTCGCGGTTTGGCGACTTCGGCTCCTTTCCTAGAGCGGAATTATCAAACTAACAGCAACTATCGGTTTGTGGAAATGTGCGTGCAGCGCATTTTGGGCCGGGACGTTTACAGCGAGCGCGAAAAGATTGCTTGGTCGATCGTGGTAGCCAATAAGGGGCCTCAAGGCTTTATTGACGAGTTGGTCAATAGCGATGAGTACCTGGAAAAGTTCGGCTACGACACAGTACCTTACCAGCAGCGCCGAATTTTGCCTCAGCGAGTTGGAGGGGACACTCCTTTCAACTTGAAGACGCCCCGCTACGGTGAGTACCACCGTTCGCAGCTTGGCTTCCCGCAAATCATCTGGCAAACAAGTGTCCGCCGTTTTGTTCCTCAAGAACAGCAGGCGAAGGCTGGCGATCCGTCGAACTATTTGGGTATGGCGCGCAATATGCCCCTGCCTGCTACTCCGCCGCAGCGGGTGGCTCTGGCTAATATCAATATCGACACGATGGTTCCCCGTCGCAAGTAATTGATGCTGTCTGATGCAATTATTTGTGTCGGGCGATCGACTGAATCGATCGGCTTTTAGGCTGAGAGAGTTTTGAGTCTTGAGTTTTGAGGTTTGAGTTTTTTGATAAACTTGGAATCCAAAACTCGGGACTCATAATTTTTTGTCATTAGTCATTAGTCATTAGTCATTAGTCATTAGTCATTAGTCATTAGTCATTAGTCATTAGTCATTAGTCATTA